>CAJYHH010001175.1 GCA_913773825.1 Candidatus Sericytochromatia bacterium
ACCTGTTGTAACACCCACTCCTGGTTCTCCGACTCCTGGCGCCACGCCTGTCTCCCTGCCAACGGCCAGCCCGACCCCTGCAAGTGGTTCGCAGCGTCAATTAAGCCTGGATGAAGCCATTCGTCAGGCCTTGGCGGCTAACCTTGGGCTGCAGATCGAAAAACTTAATCCAGAAGTCAGTCGCCAGGAGCTGCTGCGCCAGTTGGCTCAGTACGGTTTGCGTCTGGGTCTGGATGCCAACGTTAATCAGAACGTCAGCCCCAGTTCTGCTTCGTTTATTGAGGGCGCCAGCATCGTTAATCAGCTGCGCCAGAACTATAACCTGTATTTAGAACAAGATTTAGCCACAGGCGGTAATGCACGCCTGAATTTTAATAACGGCGTTTTAAGCACCAACTCTAATCGCGTTGACGTCAATCCGGCTATGACCCCACAAATCAGTCTGGATATTCGTCACCCTTTATTGCGCAATACCTTTAATGGCCTGCGCCAGTTAGCTCTGACGGAAAACAACGTCAATGTCTCGATCTGGAATCTTAAGCAGCAGGCGATTAACACCGTTGCTGATGTTCAGGATGCCTACTGGAGTTTAGTTTTATTTAGAGAGCGTTTACGCGTGCTTGAGCAATCATTGCAGATTCTGCAAGAGTTGCTGGCCATGAACCTTGAAAAAGAAAAAGCCGGTTTTATGTCGCGGATCGACAATCTGCAGACCGAAGCGCGAATTGCTTCTCTACAAGCTAATTTGCTGGATGCTCGCCGTAATCTTGAAAACACCGAAGATCGCCTCAAACAGCTCTTAAACCCCGATGCCCGTGATGATTTGGCCTGGGATGCCGATTTAGTGCCTTCTGATCAGCCTGTGTTTTCGCCTTACCCGGTGACCTTAGAGCGCAGCTATACTTCTGCTTTAGATGCCCGACCTGATTATCGCGCTCAGCTGATTGAGCTGGATAATACTCAGTTACGTGAACAGATTGCGGCCCAAAACCTGCTGCCCCAGCTGGATTTTGTTGGTGGCGCCGGTTTAGAAAGCCTGGATGACAACTATGTGGGTGCTTTAGGCAAACTGTTTTCGTTTCAGACATATTCGTTTAATGCAGGCTTGTCATTTGAAATGCCCGTGATCGGCAATCCTTATGCAGCGATTCATGAACAGGCTAAAATTCAGCAACAACAGCAGACTTTACGTCTGGATAATGTGCGTCAGCAGATTCGCCGCGATCTGCGTCAGTCAGTTCGCAATGTTGAGATGAGTGCTCAGCAAGTTGAAGCCACACGTTTAGCCAAACGTCTGGCCGAAGAACAGCTCAAAGCTCAGACTGAAAAGTTAAATCTGGGCCTGACAACTAACTTTCAGGTCCTGCAGTTTCAAACTGACTTTGTACAGGCCAGCCTGGATGAAGTTAACGCCATTGTTCAATATATTCAGGCCATCAATCAGCTTCAGCAGAGTGAGGGCACTTTGTTAGAAGCCCAGAAAATCGAATGGGACACCCCTGGAGGCAACCCATGAAACGATCTGTTCTGACGGTGATCAGTTCGCTTGCGCTGAGTTTTTCACTTGGCGCTCTGCTGAGTTTAAATGCTTGCCAAGCGGTTAAACCAGAAGCTGTGGCTGCTGTACCGCTGGTTAAACGTGACTTTGAACATGTTTTAGTTTCTGAAGGCGCTTTGGTGCCCACCGTGCAAGAGACACTGAATATTCCCCGCCGCGTTTATGGCTCGCTTGAAATGCTGCTGCCAGAAGGCCAGTTTGTCAAAAAAGGCACAGTGGTGGCGCGGGTGAGTACCCGTGAAGCCAATGAACGCATGGCGAGCTTTTCCGAGCGCTTTGAAAACGAGCGCGCTGAGCTCATGAAGCAGCGCGCTGAAATGCCCTTAGAGCGTCTCAAAATTCAGTCTGAAGTCAAAGCCAAAGAGCGTGATGCCAAAATTGCTCAGCTGGATTTACAGACCACTCGTGAAGGCCCGCGTTTAAATGAGCGCGTTCAGGCCAAAGTGAATGTTGACGTACCAACTTTGCAGCAGTCAGCTTACCCTTTAGATGAAAAAGAAGCGCTTTATGCCAAAGGTTATTTAGCAGAGCAGGAGCTGTTAGAAGCCAGGCTTGAAAACGAGCGTTTAAAAACCCAGATTGAAACCGCTGAGTTGGCGCTTAAACAGCAATCTCAGGGTTACCGCCAACCCGAAATTCATGCCGCTGAGCTCAAAGCCCGCAGTGCTCAGCTAGAAGCGCGAATCAGTAAGCTGAATGCTCAGGCCCAGCAGGGGCTTTTGCGCACCAAAACCCGCAATCAGGGTTCACGGGTGCAAAACTTTGAGCGCCGCAGCAGCAGTATGCAAGAGCGTTTAAATGCCGGTGAGCTCAGGGCTCCAATTGATGGCGTAGTGCTGTACCCCTTAATCTGGGGCAGCGAAACGCCCTATGTCGGCATGCAGGTCTGGGGTGGTCTGCCAGTGGTGCAGGTTGCCAAAACCGATAAGTTACGCATCGAAACCCGCATCAATGAATTTGATATCCCGCACGTTAAAGCGGGCCAGAGCGTCACGCTGACCAGTCCGGCTTTTCCGGGTAAGGTCTTTCCGGCTAAAGTGACGAAAGTGCAAAAACTGGCTAAATACAAAGACGAAAACAAACCCGTTGGTCTTAAATATTTTGACGTTGAAATCGCCTTAGACAAACAGGCCCCTGAGCTAAAAGCCAACATGACTTTGACCGTCAACATCAATGTGCAGACTCTGAAACAAGTCTGGGTTGCGCCTTTAGAGGCGGTTAGCACCAAAGAGGCGAATAAGTCTTTTCTCAACCTTGAACAAAACGGTGATGTGGTTGAGCGCGAAGTCAAAGTGCTGGCGCGCAGCGATAATTTTGTTGCACTCGACGGCAGCTTTAGCGGCAATGAGCGTCTGAGTCTAGAAGCCGGAGGCGACCAGCCTTGAAGTCTTTTTTAAACCCCGTTTTAAAACAGCCTTTTAAACACAGTCTGAGTCTGTTGGTAGGCCTTACACTTTTGCTGCCTGCTTGTCGCCAGCCTGAAGAAGTGACTTACCAGCTGCATACTGTCAAAAGCGGCAGCCTAGAGCTGATTGTGCCTGAAACCGGTGAGCTAGGCTCTGAGCGTGAAGTCTGGATCAATGCGCCATTTGCTGGCACGCTTGGCCAGTTAGTCCCTGAAGGCAGCGTGATTAAAAAAGGCCAGACAATTGGGCGTCTGGGTACTGCCAAACAAGAGCAAGAGCGTGAAAGCTCAAAACTCTCGATTAGTGAAGGCCAGACTGATTTGAAAATTTCTGCTGTTGATCTCAAACGCCGTCTGGCAGAAGCCAAAGCGCAGCGGGTTGCAGCTGTTCATGACGCCAAACTAGAAGCGTTGCGCCTGCAGCAGCTTAAAGAAGAACGCGATCAAGTTGCGTTAACGCGCACTCGCGAAAGTTTAAAATCGCTCGAGCAGCGTATGCAGATTTTAGAGCTGGAAGCTCGTGAGCGCACCCGTTTATTTGGTCTGGGCTATCTTTCGCGTGAAGAGCGCGATCAGGCCCAGCTGCAGCTGGCTGAAGCCAAAAAAGAGCGTGAACAATTAACTGCTGAATTAAAAGTTCTGGAAGTTGGCCCGCGTAAACAGGATGTTGCACGCCAGCAATTATTGGTTCAGCGGGCCAAAGACGAACAGCGCCGTGTGGGTGAAACGGTTAAGGTTCAAAATCGCGTGGGTGAGGTGCAAAAACGCGCCGCCAATGCCCGGATTAAAAAATATCAGCAGCGTTTTAAGTACTATGACGACCTGGTTAAATCAGGTGTCTTAAAGGCACCCGTGGCCGGTACGCTGGTCTATGGCAAACTCGAAATCGGCGAAGAGAGAATCCCGATTAAAAGTGGCGATGCGGTTCAAGAAGGCGTGCAGATTGTCCGCTTAGTTGATTTGCAGCAGCCGGTTGTGCGCCTGATGGTGCATGAAATTGATGCCCCACGGATTAAGTCAGGCCAGCCTGTGCGTTTGCGCTTTGATGCCTGGCCCGAAAAAGTCTATGCCGGTAAAGTCAGTCGGGTCTTACCCGTCGCGCGCCAGCCCGAAGACGATGACCGCCAGAAAGTCCGGCGCTTTAGCTGTGAAATTAAGCTGCTGGATCCTGACCCTGCTTTACGTCCCGGCATGACGGCTCAAGCTGAAATTATCACTGAGCGCAGCGCCACAGGTTTATTAGTGCCAACTCAGGCACTGATGCGCAAAGGCAATCAAAACTTTGTGCAGATTATCAGCAATGGCAAAGCCCAAGAGCGTAAAGTCGAAATTGGTTCAAGCGATGCCCGGATGACTTTGGTTCGCAGCGGCCTGACAGCCGGTGAACAAGTGATTCTGCAGCCCAAATCCCTGGAAAGTCCCAATCCTGACTCAGATCCCACATCCAGCCCCACTCCCGCCAGCTCAGGATCCAAGACAGGAGCCAAAACATGAAAAAAATAATCTCTCCTTTTGCCCTGTCGCGCCAGCCTTTACGCTTGTTGCTGCCGGTGCTGTTAATTGATCTGGCCTTAATTAGCGGTAGTGCCATTTCGCAGTCTAATCCTTCACCCAGTGCTTCTCAGAGTGCGGCCCAGCGCAGTTCTGCTGACGGTGAACTACCTGCTGGGGTGATTTTAACTTCGGTACGGCTGGGGACTTTTTCGCGCCAGATTCGTTTAGTTGGTGATGTTGAAGCCCGTAAACAGGTTTATTTGTCGCCCAGTTATTCCACTAAAGTGGAGATGCTGGCAGAAGACGGTGCAGCAGTCAAAAAGAACGCAACGGTTGCTCGTTTAGACGTTAAAACAATTGAAGAAGATCTCGACGAACAGGTGTTAGAGCTTGAGGTTGCTCGCAGTGCTTTAGTCGAGCATGACCGCACCACAAGTGCCGACAAAGTGCGTCTAGATGCTGAAATCCAGCGCGCCCAGGCTGAGCTGGAGCAAAAAAATCTGGCTTTAAGTCAGCTTGAAGCCGGCACACGCCCAGAAGAAATGCGTAAGCTGAAACTCACCCTGGATCAGGCAAAGCGTGCCCGTGAACTGTCAAATTCAACTTTAGCGCTTAAAGAAAAACTGGCGGCTAAAGGGATTTCAACCCAGCTGGAAGTGTTACAGGCCCGTCAGGACCTGACTCAAAAAGATCGTGATTTTCGCGTGGCTGAAGCTGAACACCAGCAGGGCTTACGCGGCGC
>CAJYHH010001176.1 GCA_913773825.1 Candidatus Sericytochromatia bacterium
CCCAGGATGCCTTATTAGCGGCACTTGAAACCTGGCCTCACTCTGGGATTCCCGCCAAACCTGGCGCCTGGCTGATGAGCACAGCCAAAAATCGCGCCATCGACAAAATGCGACGCGACCAGCGCTACCAGCAAAAAATGACTAAAATCGGCATTCTGGAGCCTGACTTTGACGTCTGGAACCCTCAACTGGACGAAGCCTTAGACCGCTCTATTGATGACGATATGCTCAGCCTGGTGTTTACGGCCTGCCACCCCGTGCTCTCGCTAGAAGCCCGCGTCTGCCTGACGCTTAAAATTTTGGGCGGTTTATCCACTGACGAAATTGCCAGAGCGTATTTATTACAAGAAAGCACCATTGCCCAGCGGATTGTACGCGCCAAACGCACGCTAAGCGAAGCCAAAGTTCCCTTTGAATTCCCACCTGCTGCAGAGCTCGAAAATCGCTTAAACGCCGTTCTGGAAGTAATCTATCTGATTTTTAACGAAGGTTATGCCGCCACCTCAGGCACAGACTGGATGCGACCCGCCTTATGTGAAGAAGCCCTGCGTCTGGGCCGTATTTTAAGCAGCCTGATGCCCCATCACTCAGAAGTCCACGGCCTGCTCGCCTTAATGGAAATCCAGGCTTCCCGTATCCCAGCCCGCACCGGCCCTAACGGCCAGCCTGTTTTATTACTGGACCAAAAACGTTCACGCTGGGATCAATTGCTGATTCGCCGAGGTTTAAGCGCCCTTAAAAATGCAGAACTCACAGCAGCGGGCTTTAAAATCCCAAGCGCTGCTGCAGGCCAGGCTTTAAACGCTCAAACGGGCTTAAACGGTGTTGCGGTTGCTTTAGGGCCCTATGCGATTCAGGCTGAAATTGCCGCTTGTCATGCCCGCGCCCGGACAGCTGATGAGACAGACTGGGAACAAATCGCAGCCCTCTATGATGCCCTGGCTCAGCTTCTGCCTTCGCCGGTGATTGAACTCAATCGCGCCGTGGCGGTTGCCATGGCCTATGGCCCCGCTGCCGGGCTTGAAATGGTTGATACACTGCTAAATGAACCGGCCCTCAAAAATTATCATCTCTTGCCCAGCGTCAGAGGAGATTTACTCAGTAAATTAAACCGTTTGCCCGAAGCTGCAGCTGAGTTTGAACGGGCGGCCAGCCTGACCCGCAACAGTCAGGAACAGCAGCTTTTAGCTGAACGCGCAGCGGCCTGCCGCCCCGCATCAAATGAGCTGTCGCTTTAGGGTCTCAGTGAACAAATAAATACTGGCCTTACTTGCCCTAAATCTCAACCCTACCAACAGCTAAAACTACCGAAAACCGGCTCAGGATTTAAATTGAGTCAAAGTAAAGCCCGCTAGATTATCTCTAGCGGGCTGTCTAAACGCTCGGCTCAGACTGATTTAGGACTTGAGATCTGCCATGACGTTATGAAAGCCGGCTTCTTGCATCAGCGTCATCACGTCTTGATTATTTGTAACAAAATCATTCAGCAAGGGCCCAAACTGGGTCAGGAAAAAGCCAAACATGCCAATCAACTCAGCAATTCGGCTGGCGTTCATGTTTTTGTCTTCAGCTGTGTGGGCATAGCGAAAATAAACGTTACGATCCTGATTTAAGCCCAGATTGCCCAGGGGCATCGTCTGAGTAAACAGATTTAAGGCTTCATAGGTTTCAAGCAGACGGGCTGGGTTCAGATTGGCGCAGGCCACGGGCAACTCAAGCATAAACTGCAAAGTGGCCGAGTTTTCGCTGCCTTCCTGCATCTCAGGAATACCCGAAGCGCGCATAACGTCTTCAGCAAAGAATAACTGCATCACATAGCGGGCCTCGCCGTCTGCTGGCACTTCGCGATCAAGCGCTACCAGCAATTGTTCAAAACCGTTTTCTTTTGAAACCGGCAATAGCTGAGTGCCGTAGTCCAGCATCGTGAGAATGTCGTTTAAACGGGCCAAAGGTGTCTGGGTCGAGGTCAAACTCATTGCTTGATTCCCTTTATCTTGGATTAAAGTTTAGGCTGGATCGGCAGACCGCGCGACATAAACTCACGCAGCTCGTTTTCCTGCTGAGCTGTAAACGGCCCGTCAGTCATCGCTGTCGGCACGTTCAGCACCTGGGTGGCCAGGATTTTCATCTGCACATCTTGGGGCGTTTTTTTAAGGCCCGCAATCATTTCATTAGACGCATGCTGGGGCGATACGGTCAGCAGCTGAATCAGATTCTTTTGCTGCAGCTGCTGGAGTGAGGCTAAATCTTCAGCCTGACGGGTGCCGGGCTGGCTGGCTTGGGGAGATTTTTCGAGGTCAGAAATCTGCTGAGCAATCTGAGTCCGGTTCTGCATCAGGCCTTCAATTTTGCTTTCTTTCGAACTGCTCTGATACTTATTGTAGATCCAGAGGCCCGCAGTTGCGGCCAGGGCAACCCCGGCTGCAGCCCAGCCCACAGGTGTGGCCATCGCACCCACGGCAACCGCAATCGCCACAGCACCGGCGGCAATCCCAAGCACGTTTTTAGCCACCCGCAGCGCTTTAAATTTAACCGAAGCAGAGTCCACAGTCTGTTGGGCAATGGCACGGGCTTCGGGTGTGGTTTCAACATCGCCCATTGCTTTTAGGGCATTAATTTTGGCATTGAGCTTGCCAATATCTTCTTCACGGCCTGCTTTGGTCCGGAAAATACTCGGTTTGCTGAGCTTTTCGATTTCTGCCTGCATCGTTTCAATTTTGCCCTTGCGCTGATCAGCTGGGATTAACATCAGTTCAGCATTGTCGCGACGATCCAGGGCTTCATTCAGACGGCCCACGTTACGGTGCAGCGCCACCCCTTCTGAAACAATCTGCAGGGCGCCAAAACCCACACCCACGGCCGAGGCAGCAGTCCCCATAAAGCCATCAACTGAACCGGTTACCAGTTTAACCAGGCTATTGGTGCTGCTCACAACGCTTGTCGCAAGGCTGGCATTGGCAACCAGTTCTTCAACCCCTTCACGGGACAGATTGCCAATCCGTGAACTGGCTTCCGTCTCAGCCCCACTCAAGGCTATCAGGCGATGACTTTCGGTTCTGAGCGATTTTGCCACATCATTGCGCAGACCGGTTAACAACAGCTGATTGTCTCCCGCTTGAGCCAGGCGAGCCTGAAGCCTTTCAGCATCAGGATGGCCAGCTAACGCGGTAATCCCTTTTTGAATGTTTTCTGAAGTTGCGCGACCATCCTGAATCTGACTGGCCAACTGACCCAATTCACCTGACTTAACGCGATGCTGACCCGCCTGGCTATCCAGGCGCTGACGCTGCTCACCGGCCTGAGAACCACGATCCATGCCGCCCAGCAAAGCTTTACGAATTAACCAGCGATTATCAGCAGGCGTGCGTTCTGCGTCCATTTGTGTATTGACCTGCATCCGGCCAGTAGAGCGACTTTCATTCAGCTCTCTTGCGGCGCCACGCAGTTTATCGACAACCGCATTGCGGACTTCAAGCAAAGCCTGTGGATTATCCCCTGCGCGAGTCAGGCGCTGACTCAGGTCTCCTGCTTGATGACCCAATAACTCAATTGCAGAGCTGATTGTGGTTCGATTCACCGCATGATCCTGCAGCGCATTAGCCGTCTGAGTAAATTCATTTACGCTTGGAATTTCAGCACTAAAGCCCTGAATCGCAGCGCGTATCTGCTGAATATCCCCATCTGTGGCAACCTGACCTGAAACAGGCTGTTGCCCCACATTCCTGACCAGCTGGCGGGCTTCCTGTTGTTGAGCGGTGAGCTTCTCGGTAGGGGCAACCGAAGGAGTCGGCGCAATGCGCTGAGGCGCTGTAGGGACTTGAGTCTGAACAGGCATCTGGACTGGGTTAGAATTCAGACGAACTCCGGAATTTCCTGTCATTTTACACATCTCCCTGCAGTTTGAAAGTTAAAACAATCAGCGTCCTGGATAAAAGCTGGCTGGGTTGAGTGGACTATCGCAACTCAGCCATTCAGCAGTGTTAACACTGTAAATATCCTAGCAGAATCAACAATTGATTTCAAGCTTTGGCGCCTGTACTCAGGTCTTCGAGGGCATCCTGAAGCTCTTCAACCGACTTCAGCAGCTTGTTATAAGCCTGAATACTCTCTTGAGCCTGAACGCCCTGGGCTTCATAGGCATCTAAACGATTGGCAAAAAGATCGGTCTGGTCAAGCAGAATTTCGAGGTTTTCTTCGACAATCGGAATATCTGCAGGTTCAATTGACGTGCGGATTTCCTGTAAAATCTGCTGGGTTAGCTGATCCTGAGCCAGAATCTCAGCACTTAAGCCAGCCAACTCTTTTGAAAGGTCCAGCGCTTTTTCGTAACGGCGAATCGCTTGCTCTAAAGGCTTGAGTTTCAGGCTGAGCTCATCTGTATCTATTTCTTGATCAATGCGCTTTAGCTGCTGATCAAAATAGTGTTTACGGCCCTGAAGTTCCATAAGCTGCTGAGCTAATTTAAGCTGGGCGGCAGGCTGAATCGAGATCGCCGGATTAAGCAAATTCTGAGTCATCAGCAGCTTAATATCCGTCATAATCTCAATTTCAGTCTGGTCGTAAAGCTCGTCTAAATCCACATCGTTAGACGCAAGCGCTGTCTGGGCCTGCGCTGGCAGACCCAGTGCAGCGGATCCGGCCAGATTTAATCCCTCAAGCGAGCCATCACGGGTTATGGCATCAGAACGTGACGGCTGAGCGGCCTTTTGACTGATTTTATTTTGAATCGCTTCAAGCAGTGGGGCAACATCAGGGTGATCAGGCTGCAGGCGCTGGGCTTCTTTAACATAACCCAAGGCCTTAGCCGGATTGTTAATCGCCACTAGCACAAAAGCAAAGCCGATGTAGGCTTCAGGATTGACGCGCTGGAATTTAATCCCTTCGGCAAAAGCATCACACGCTGCCAAAAGATAGGGCTTTTGGGTTTTAAGCGTAGGCGCTTCCAGCGCTTTGGCTAAATTTGAAAAACCCCGTTCACAATGGCGAGTTGAGTTTGCGGCCCGGGCTTGACTCTGGTTGGCTTTTAGCTGATTGATCTGAGCGAGTTGTTTGGTATCCATGCAGCCTTGACTCAACAAGTTGTAAAAATGTTCTAACTGAATCTTATTCTTCAAATCCTCTCATCTTCAATAACTATTTGTCTAGCCTCAAGCTCTTTTGCCCATCATGCCAGCTCAGAATCAAGCGATTGCTCAAGCCTTTATCTCGAAAAGATTCTCATTCCGGGCAATGCCAAATGGCGACCATGTTACTGCTACACTGAGGGCAGTCTAAATTGTGTGGATTGATTGCCTGAATGTCTAAACAGATTGTGCTGACCACTCTTAACGCTCGCTATGCCCATACAGCAGTAGGATTGCGCTATTTATACGCCAATCTTCAGGAGCTGCAGTCAGAGGCTGTGATTCTGGAATTTATTATTAAAGACCAGGCTGCCGCGATTGCAGAGCGTATTCTTAACGAACAGCCACAGATTATTGGCTTTGGTGTGTATATCTGGAACGTCCTCGAAACCCAAGCTGTCATTCATCTGATCAAAAAAATTGCGCCCGAGATTCAGATTGTGGTCGGCGGTCCAGAAGTCAGCTATCTTCCGCATCGTGTCGATTTACAGGCCGATTATGTGATTACAGGCGAAGGCGATACGGCCTTTTACACGCTCTGCAAAAGCCTTTTAGCCGGCGTTCAGCCTGAACAAAAACAGATTTACCAGCCCCCTGATCTCAGCACCCTGCAATTACCCTATGACTTTTACACTGATTTAGACCTCCAGCAGCGCATCACTTACGTTGAAGCCTCACGGGGCTGTCCGTTTACCTGCCAGTTCTGTTTATCATCACTGGATCAAAAAGTGCGCAAAATCGACGTCGATGTCTTTATTGACCAGCTCGAAAAGCTCTGGCAGCGCGGGGCCCGCAATTTTAAATTTATTGACCGGACCTTTAATCTCAACCCGACTGTTACCAATAAAATCCTCGACTTTTTCTTGAGTAAACCCACTCCCTATTTTGCTCACTTTGAGATGATTCCCGATCATTTTCCCCAACATCTTAAAGATAAACTCAAGCTGTTTGCGCCCACAACTCACCAGCTTGAAATCGGCATCCAGAGCCTGAATCCAGACGTCTCAGGCCGGATTAAACGCAAACTCAAACCGGAAGTCGTTGAAGCCAATATCCGCTATTTAGCTGAAGAAACCCATGCCCATATGCATTTAGACTTAATTGTGGGCTTGCCTGGCGAAACCCTTGAAAGCTTTGGCCAAAATTTAAATGCACTGGCTAGCTGGGCTGATGCTGAAATTCAAATTGGCATTCTCAAAAAACTGTCTGGCACCGATATTTTCCGCCATGATCAGGATTTTGGCATGGTTTATTCAGATATCCCGCCTTATGACATTCTCAAAAACAATCAGATCA
>CAJYHH010001177.1 GCA_913773825.1 Candidatus Sericytochromatia bacterium
CTCAGCGCTGCCTAAACAGCAGTCGATAAAACTCTTAATATTAATTCTCGGCGTTTGACCCTGCCGCAGGGATCACAAACGCCATATAATGGGGTTCATGTCATCCACGATTGTTCTGCTTAATGGGGTTTCAAGTGCCGGTAAATCTTCACTGGCGCGCGCTTTTCAGGCTCAGAGTCCACGTCAGTGGGTCCGTCTTTCGATTGACGACGCCTTTCGCGCTTTTCCAGCTGGAGCCAACCTCAATAACGTCCCTTATGACCGCCTAAGGCGCGTCTTTTATCAGCAGATTGCCCTTTGGGCCGCTGAAGGCTTTGACCTGATTATCGACACGGTCTTTGAAGAGCCTGACTGCGCCCGTAAAGTCACTCAACAACTCTCAGACTATAACGTCTATCTCATCGCCCTGCACTGCCCGCTTGAAGAGCTTGAACGCCGTGAGATTCAGCGTGGCAACCGGCCCTTGGGCTTAGCACGTACCCAATACGAATCAGTGCATACTTATTGCGACTATGATTTAGAGCTCGACAGCTATGCTGTTGCCACTGAGGAAAACGCAATAGCGGTTGAAAATCTTCTGAAACAAACACCTGAGGCCTTTAAACACCTGCAGACTAAACTGGCAGGTCGGCCTTATCTCAAACCTAGCCGCTTAGCCGGATAAAGTATATTCAAGCAATTTAAAGTCATTTTTATCCATTTTTTTGAATTTAAGCAAATTAAACTGACACACAACTATCAGACATCCTTTCTGACCAGACAGGCAAGTTTGATCCCAACAGCGCAAGCTTAAAGTTCTCTCAGATCTATAAACGCCACAAGCCGCTTATAATGCAGGTTTTAGCTTATCAATCAGCCGACAGAGCGGTTTTGCGCTTATGATTTTTTGATTAAATACTTGTACTATTTTAATACTTTGCTTCATAATCAGTTCAATTAAGACCGACGCAACATTCTCGTACCCGCTATTAGACGCACTTCTTAGCCATCAACGCCAAACTTCTTATTTTTACCCAAAAGACCTTATTTCAGGAGTTTTTCACCCGAATGCGTAAAAAGCATTTTATTGGGGCGATGCTGGCTTTTGGCTGCCTGCTGCCTTCTCTGGCGATCTGTGACAAGATGGAATTAATTTCTCTTCAAGACCTGGGCCGTACTGCCCTTCAAGTCCCCGTTGCCCTAGCTGGCCTCTTAGGTCAAGCGGCAGAAAGTCAGGAAGATTTACGTGCTCCTGAACTCTACGAAGTTGCTCATGGCGCCTTACTCGAACCCGGCCAGTCTGGCCGCGCGGTTGTCTTAGTCAAACGTCTGCTGATGGAATTGGACTACCCGGTTCGGCCCGGTGATTTTTTCGACAAAAACCTGTCTGAGCAAATTGGCCATTTTCAGGAAGAACAAGAACTGGCTCAAGCCGGTGATGCCCACTGGGGCAAAGTTGGTAGCGCCACCCTCAGCCGCCTGCGGGAACGCGTGACCTGGGCCATGTATGATCCCACATTGGGCGAAGGCCTGGCCAAATACGCTCGCAGCCACGCCAGCGGCGGACAATCTTTTTGCTATTATTATGTCGCCCGCGCCATTCACGCTTATACCCGCCCCTTTTTAGAAGGCCTGCACGCCTATATGGCCGCTGACTTGCTTGCTGAAAGCAAATCCTTTAGAGAAGTCCGCGTGGCGGCCAAAGCACTCGATAAACTCCCCGCTGGCGCCATTGTTGTCTGGGACAAAGGCAACTCCCGCTCGGGCCATATCTCGATTGCTGACGGCTCAGGCCAGGAAATCTCTGATCACGTCTCGCGCCAGATGATTTCACACTACGGCGGCGCTGGCCATCGCGTCTTTTTACCGGTCGCTGAGCCCAAATTCCAACAGGCCAAAGCCCTGCAAAACCTCAAACCCCAGCGCGCCCAAGCGCTTTAATCCCGCTCATCAACAAAGGCCGCCAGTATGGATTCAGAATGAATTCACGCTGGTGGCCTTAAAGTCATCTCACTCAATCTCAGTCTTTTCGCTTAAGTCTTCTCGTTCCCGTCAATCAGGCCTGACATCCGAGCTGAAGCCTGAAGATCACCCGCACGCAAAAAAGCTTCACGAGCTGTAGCAAAATAATCCCGCGCAAGGTCTGGCTGCTGGCGTCGCACAGCTAATAAACCCAGCAGATGGCGAGCACGGCCTTCATAAACGCCATCACGGGCATAACGGGCCTGCAAAATACTGGTGCGCAAAAAGCTTGATCGCTTCTAATAAACGATCCTGCTGGAGCGCCAAACGGCCCAGTTCATAAGCATTAATCGCCCGCGACCAGGCGTCTTCAATTGGCAATTGCTGCTGCTCTTTTAACAGCCAGTTGCGGGCGGCTTCCCAGTCATTGATCGCAGCACAGACTAGCCCCAGCCAGTGCAGCAAGAGCGGCTGCGGATGTAAGGTGTTCAGTTCTCGAAGAATACTGAGGGTTTCAGCACTGCGGCCACTGGCCAACAGGGCCTGAGCCTGACTGAGCTTACGTCGCGTCAGGGAATGGTGTTCGCTAACAGCTGTCATCAGGTCATCCCAGCGCAGGGCCAGTGACTGACAACTTTCGGGTAAAAAATCAACAGGGGTTTCAAATGCTTGCAGAAGTTTCATAAGGCTTTATGCTAAGCCATCGTCATCACGATCTAACCGCAAGCAGATTTCAATTGTTTACAGTTGTGATGAAATCTCTTTAAGCTGGCTATCAGCAAGACTAAAGCCACAAGCCGTTAAACAGCCTGTGGCTTGAAACCTATAAAAAGCTTAAGCGCTAGGCACTTAAGGGCATAAACCAGGCGTATAGCCAGTGGTGCGAGAACCCCGACGGCAGCGCCAGGCTTCCTGAACCTCGGTTAGCTCCCAATGGCCTTGGCGCAGCACAAAGCTAAAATTCACCCGGCTACCGGCCACAGAATCGTCTGGCAGCTTTTCTTCGGTAATCACAACCCAGGCTTTGTTTGGATTTTCAGCGGGCTCAGCCCGATAGGTGATGCTGCGCTCCGGGCCCATACTCGGGCCAGCCCAAAACAAGGCAATCATCACAGGCTCACCACGCCATAAAGCGGGCTGCTGCTTCAAGCTATGGTTAAAACGGCTGATGCGCTGACGCATGGTCTCAGCACCCGGAATAATCGGAGCAGCAGCCACTGGGCTAGCCAGAAAAGACAGGCCCAGAGCAGTGATCAGGCTCATCAGCCCAGCACGACGAAGCGGCATTAGCCTTCAACAGCCGTGCTGCTGGCGTCGATATGGCGCTGGCCGTTAGACAGCGTGGCGACCATTTCATCCAATGAGTCAGCGTATTCCAGCACGGAATCAACAACAAAGGTAAAGGTATCGTAATCCAGGCTATCAGCCAGCATACGATACTTTAAGATGACCTGATCATCGACCAGGGCAAACTTGCCAAAGACGTCAGCGACGTTCCAGCTGAGCAGGGTTTTATAAAGCGCCAGCTCACTGTCACCACTGAGCTGAATATTCAGGGCGATGGAGCCGTGAAAATCCAAAAAGACGTGGTTATTGAACTCGGACAGATAAAGCACAACGGCTGCTGAGCCGCGTGTCAGAAGATACTCGCCTTCATTAACGGAATAATCAGCGCCAATCCGCTGCAAAAATTCCTGGGTCCGGTGCCTGAGCGCGTCGAGAAGAATGCTCATCGGTCATCACCTTTCTCTGATTAGTTGATGGTCTGCGCTGAAGCTGATATGCTGGTTGAGATCCAGTCAGCGCCACAATTCTTGTGCATCATAACACAAAATTAGCCGGGCTGCTCCCGTCTGCCAATCGTGAGAATCTGGGAGGTAAGCAGTTTTAAAATGCCCCAAACGATCCGTTTTCTTTCATCGTCTGCTCGCCCCAGCCACCAGCCCCAAGTCTGCTGTTTTGTGAGCTTAATTGATCGAGCGCTGATTCTATGACCCGCTCATCCAGACAACTTCAATTTGTGATTGTCACCGGCACATCTGGAGCAGGTAAAAGTATGGCCCTGCGCCATCTTGAAGACATGGGTTTTTTCTGTACCGACAACATGGTTCCAGCTCTGCTTGTCTCATTTGTGGATCTGATTTCATCCCAGTTTCAACGCATTGCGGTTGGCGTTGACTTACGCGGCGGCGGCTTTTTTGACGAACTCAGCGGCTGCCTGCACACCCTTAAAGACCGTGGTTTTGACTATCG
>CAJYHH010001178.1 GCA_913773825.1 Candidatus Sericytochromatia bacterium
GAACTTCTGTACTTAGCGTATTTTTACGTGGCGCGGGTATTCAAGTTACTCCCCGCCTGCCGACCCGCAGCCAGGGTTATGGTCTTAATCAGGCCAGTATCGCTGAACTTGCTGCCAGTGGCCATAAACTGCTGATTACCGTAGACTGCGGCATTAGCAACGCATCTGAAATCAGCTATGCCCGCTCACTGGGCCTAAAAGTGGTGGTCACTGACCACCACGGCCTGCCAGATGTTTTACCCGAAGCAGATTTTATTTTGCATCCAGCGGTGCTGGGGATTCCAGAGTTAAGTAATTTATCTGGCGCAGGTATGGCCTGGTGGCTAAGCGCCTTGTTAGAGCCCGCTTTTGAAGGCTCACCCACCCCCGAAAGCCTGCTTGATCTGGCCGTCTTAGGCACGCTTGCAGATATGACGCCTTTACGTGGCCTGAATTTTGCGATTGCCAAACGAGGATTACAAGCGGCCCGCCAAACCAAACGTCCTGGTTTATTGGCTTTAGCCAAACTCAAAAGTATTGATCTGAGCCAGCTGACTGAAGACGATCTGACGTTTAGAATGATTCCGATGTTAAATGCCGCAGGGCGGATTGATAGCCCCCAACCCGCTCTGGATCTGCTGTTGAGCGAAGATCAGACTGAAACCCGCGTCTTGGCCAATGAGCTGCAGGCTCTGAACGGTCGCCGTCAGGTGCTGTGCCAGGAAGTGCTAGCCGATACGCTGGAGATGCTCAGCAAAAACAACGACAAAGCCACGATTGTGCTGGCTGACGCAAGTTGGTTACATGGGGTGTTGGGGATTACCTGCTCACAGCTTGTCGAGCGTTTTCATAAGCCGGTTGTCTTAATGGCGATTGAAGGTGAACATGCCAAAGCCTCTGTTCGCTGCCCTAAGGGCTATAACGTTTTGGAAGCGCTACAAAGCTGTGCTGACCTGCTGGTACGCTTTGGCGGCCATGAAATGGCTGGGGGTTTTACAATTGAAACCGCCAATATTCCCGCCTTTAGCGAGCGTTATGAACAAGCCAGCCTGAGTCAGCAGACCGGTGTGGTTAAACGGGTCAAAATTGAGATGGAGCTCAATCCCCATCTGCTTAGTTTGGATCTGCTGCGCGATATTCGCCGCCTTGCCCCCTTTGGGATGGGTAATCCAGCACCCGTGTTTTTATCGCTCAACGTTGCCTTAGACGATCTTAAAAGTGATCGCAAAAGCCAGACTCATCTCTTTGCCAAACTTCAGACTGGTTTGCGTCTCAAAGGCTGGCAGATGTGGCGCGAAGACTGGGCCCAGGAAAGTCGATTTGATCTGGTTTATAGTCTCGAGCAGACCGTCTGGCGCGAACACCTGCAGCTTGAACTGACGCTGCAGGCTCTGCGCCCCCATAAAGCCATGGTCAGCAAAGCCAGCAACACAACGGGCACATCTACAACTGCCCACAACAACCCTGAAGCAGAATTAGAGCAAACACCATCCAGCTTACAGCCTGTTCCAGCCCAGGTCTTAACCGATGTCCCAAGCGACCCGCCTCATCCAGGCTGGTTTTATGACGGTGAATTTTATTGGACTATACCCACAAGCGCCGTTCAAGCAGAGCCCCGTTGGGAAGACTGTCGCCGTGGCACCATCCCTACACCCAATGCTGAAAGCGTTTTATATGTTCAGGATCATCCTGCTGACGCGCCGGTTTTAACAGGCCGAGCTGGACAGTTCAGCACTTTATTGCTGGATCAGCCACCCGCAGCATCTGTCTGGCCTGCTTTAGGCCAGAGTTTTGAGACGATTAAACTGCTGCCCTTAAAGCCACTGCTTGAACCGCCTAGCTTTCAGGCCCTTTGGCCGATTCTGGCTTTTTTACAAGATCAAGACCAGGCTTTGACCAGCGCCAATGAGCTGGCAAGCCGATTTTCACTGGGTTCTGGGCAGGCTGAGATCTGTCTGAAAAGCTTGTGTGATCTGGGTCTGTTGGCATATGATAAGGAACGGTATAGAATACAGTACAAAAATCAGCTGTATGACCTCAGACAGAGCGCCACTTTCAGGGGCGCGCGACAACGCTGGCAAGAACAACAGGAAACCGCCAAACTCTGGCAAAGTGTCTCCCTGGATCATCTCAAAGCCGGGTTGTGGTCTCAGAAAGGCAAGCAATCGTGAACGCAGCGTTACCAGCTCAGGAGCTCGCCGACAAGCTCAAAGCACACATCCGTGACGTCCAAGACTTCCCCAAACCTGGCATTGTTTTTAAAGACATTACCACCCTGCTCAAAGACCCCACAGCCCTTAGGCTGATGGCTGATCAGATGGCTTTAATGTTTAAAGATGAAAAAATCGACTATGTGGTCGGGATCGAATCCCGCGGTTTTATTCTGGGTATGCCGCTGGCTTACCTGCTAAATGCGGGCTTTATTCCGGTGCGCAAGCCCGGTAAACTACCGGCTAAAACCCATCGTCGTGAATATGCCCTGGAATACGGCACTGACGCCCTTGAAATTCACGTTGATGCCATTGAACCAGGCAAACGCGTCCTGCTTGTTGATGATTTGCTGGCAACCGGTGGCACAGCCGCTGCTGCTATCAGCATGCTTCAGGATCTAGAAGCCGACATTGTTGCTGCTATCTTCGCCATCGAGCTCGGATTTCTCAACGGCCGGGAGAAACTCAGTCCTTGCAAAACAATCAGCCTGATCACCTATTAAGCTCTACTCCAGCTCAGCCAGCGGGGCCTAGCCCTGCTGTCCGGCACGTGCCGGTTGATATCAGCGATGACCTGGAGGCCAGTTACCCGCCTTACGTCGCGACGCTGATGAAACATCTGCGCGAAAAAATGGCTTATGCCACGCCCGAAGATTTAATCTTTGCGCGCAAGGCCTTTTTTACGGCTTATGAACTGCATAAAAGCCAGCAGCGTAAATCCGGTGAGCCCTATATTATTCACCCTTATGAAGTTTCGCTGATTTTAACTGAGCTCAATGCCAGTGGCGAAATGATTGCTGCGGGCTTTCTTCGCGATATTCTCGAAGATACTGACTATACCCGTGATG
>CAJYHH010001179.1 GCA_913773825.1 Candidatus Sericytochromatia bacterium
TGTAAAGCCTGTTGGGCTAATTGGATTTGCTCTTGCATTAGATTTTGCATAAGTCTGATCATAAAGCCTAATCTGAGATTTCGAATATGCAAAAGCCGGGATTCAGTTTAAAAGAATCCCGGCTAAAAACTTCCTAAAGGTCTAATTTACAAAACTCAGGCTGTTATTTAGAGGCCGCGTGAGCGTAAATTGAGGCATGAATCTGATCCAGCAGGAACTGGCGCCAGTTGGGCACAGCGGCCAGCAGAATTTTGCCGGTACCGGTATAGGTATTGACCAGGAACTCGCCAGATGTGGCAGAGCCCAGGAGTGATTTGGTTGCTTTTTCGACTTTATAGTCCAGGCTGCCCTGCCAGGCAACTGCAAAATTGCCGTCTACCACTAAACGGTCATTATTCAGGTGGATTTCTTCAACCGCACCCTGGGCTTTAATCACCACTTTGCCGTGACCTCTGACTTTGGTCCAGAAATTTAAAAAGCCTTTGCCGCTCAGTAGGCTGGTCATCATTTTGTCGCGGTGAATATCGATGCTAATGGCATCATCAGAGGCTACATAACCGCCGCCACCAATCATCCATTCGCTGCCGCCACAGTCAAAGACATGAAAGCTGGAAAAGGCCGGCTCTAAAAAGAGCTCGCCGCTGCCGGTATAAGTTGGGCGAATAATGTTTTCACCTGTGACCATGGATTTTAAAAAACCGCTGGCTGAAGGCATTTTGGATTCCATACGGATATCGCCGCGCATATAGTACATGGCGCCAGACTCAGTGCGAACCGTTTCATTTTTCAGGGTCGCTTTAACCAGATTGAGACCTTCGCGTTCAATTACTTCAAAATGAGCCATTTCACAACTCCTTGTCACAAATCAAAGATAAGATAGTTTAATCGATATAGTATAAAAAAGCCATATAGGCTCAATAAGTCTGTCAGACAGGGTATTAACTCGTTATTAACCAGTTAATCAAGCAGTCAGTAAGTCAAACAATCAGCTGATCAGGAGAACGATGGATGCAACTGCAACAGGGACAAGTTGTTTATAAACAGGGCCATCGCAGTTATGAAGCTTTTTTAGCCCGGCCTGCAGGTTCTGAACCACGTCCGGCAGTGGTCCTGATTCATGAAATTTTTGGTTTGACCAAACATCTACGCGCAAGCGCCTGCCGTTTAGCAGAAGCCGGTTATGTTGCGCTAGCTGTTGATCTGTTTTCAAGCGGCTTACGCGCGCTTTGCGTGATGAAAACCATGCGCGATATGCTCTCAGCAGAGCCCAATCACAACAGTACACGCGCTTTACAGGCTGCTTTAGACTATTTAGCTCAGCAGCGCTTTGTTGACCCTGAGCGTTTAGGCGCAATGGGTTTTTGTATGGGCGGGAATTTTGCGTTGGCTTTAGCGGCCTGTGAGCGTCAGAGTTTTGAACAGTCCGCTGAGCAGAATCGGCAGCTGAAAGTGATTGCGCCATTTTATGGGCCAATTCCCGCTGCACTCAAAGACTTTAAAGGCTTTTGCCCGGTAGTGGGTTCGTTCCCCGAAAATGACTATACCCGCGAACACGCTCTGCGGCTGGAAGCTGGCTTAACTGAAGCGGATGTGCCGCATGACATCAAGATTTACCCCAATACTCGCCATTCGTTTATGAATGAACAATTTCCGGTTTATCAGCCCCAGGCTGCAGCTGATGCCTGGGTTAGAACGCTGGACTTTTTTGGGGCGTATCTTTAAAAGCGTTTAAAATCGGGGTTTGCCAAAGGAAATCCCAATGGGTTCAATGCTGGATTGACGTAAAGGTGTGACTTTGATGCCGTCTAGTACAGATGCGCTGACCTGTTCGCTGATTTTTTCGCTGACAAGCTGAGGGATCTCCCCTTTGAGCAGCCGAATTGCAATACAGTGGATCAGATAAGCCTCAGCTGGTTTTTCGGTGACAATGGCCGTGCGCAGGCCCGCTGCAGCAAAACGCTTAATGACGGGCTCAATCATCTGCTCTAAACTTTCTTCGTCATGCAGCGTTGTGGTAAAGCGCGTGTAATGTTTGTCGACGTCTTCCTGACGCCAGGGTTTATGCATGGCGCTCTTATCGCGCCATCAGGCCGCGTGCGCCACTATCTGCGGCCGCAATAATATCTCGCCAGCTGCGCGCCAGTTCAGCGTTATTGTCGCCATGAGACAAAACAGCTAAACCTTCAACACTTTCACACTGGCAGTCCAGACCGCCGACTTTGACCTGATTAGAGCTGTTGTTA
>CAJYHH010001180.1 GCA_913773825.1 Candidatus Sericytochromatia bacterium
TGATCTGCTGACAGGGCAGATCATACAGATCAACGACTTTAGCAGAATTGTCACTTTTAAAGACCTGGCCCTGCCCGCGCGGCACAAACACAAAATCACCAGCTTTCAACTCAAGTTGCTGGCCTTCGTGCTCAAGCAGGCAGCTGCCCGTGAGCACCATGTGAAACATTGAGGTGCGCGGCAGGCTGGGCAGCAGAATGCCCCAAGAGCCCCGTAATTCTGACTTGCAGTACAGTAAGCCACTTAGCTTCAGATGATGCAGAATATCGTGATGGGGATGCATAAAGCCCTCCTGAACGAGCCGCAAAACGCTTGATACTTAAAAAACATTTGGACGATCTGCAACAAAAATAACACGATCCGTGATTGAACGTTTAGCTAATTCATTCCAAAATAAATTTATTCTTAAAGCTAAAGGAGAGGCACCAGATGTCTCAGAATCAATCATCACAACGTATTCCCCTGATTTTAGGCAGCACCGGCAAAACCGGCAAACGGGTTATCGCCCGTTTTGAAGCCGCCGGTCTGCCCTATCGTCCCGCTTCACGCCATACGGCGATCCCGTTTGACTGGTTTGATCAAAATACCTGGGAGCCCGTTTTAGAAGGCATTAACCGCGCTTATGTAGTCTTTTATCCGGATTTATCTATTCCTCAGGCCAAGCCGATTTTACAGGCCTTTATTGACCTCGCTAAAGTTAAGGGTGTCGAGCAACTGGTCTTGCTTTCAGGCCGTGGTGAACCTGCCGCTCAGGATTGTGAAGTTTTAGTCCAGAACTCAGGCTTAGCTTGGACAGTCGTCAGAGCCAGCTGGTTTAATCAGAACTTTAGCGAAAGCTTTTTTCAGGAATCGCTGATCCAGGGCGAACTGTTTTTACCATTAGGGGAGACCAAAGAGCCTTTTGTCGATCTTGAAGATCTGGCAGATGTGGTCTTTGCAGCTTTACAAGACCCAGCTGCTCATCAGCATGTCTATGACATCACAGGCCCTGAACTGCTGAGTATGCCAGAAGTTGTAGCGATTATTGCTCAGGCCAGCGGCCGCCCGCTGAAATACCAGCAAGTGTCTTTAGAAGATTATTTACAGGGTATGGAACAAGCGGGTGTGGAACCGGATATGCTTCAGACGCTGGCCTATTTGTTTACTGAAACCTTTGACGGACACAATGCCTATCTCAGCGACGGGATTCAAAAAGCGCTTAAACGTGAGCCGCGACGCTTTAGCGAATACGCCCGCGAAGCCCATCAACAGGGCGCTTGGGAACCCGAACACGCAGCTGTTCTTTAATCATCTCGTTTACATCCATTCGACGCATTTCAGGCTACGCCTTACATTTGCTCAGGAAGAGCGGGTTTTCTGACAATTGTCTATGAGTAGAAAACCCGCTCGTTCTGTAGCGTATAACGCGGACATGTGCCCTTTGGGTATCCCGCAGGGAATGTCGAAGCCCCTGAGCAGGCTCATGTTAGACTAGCTCATCAGGTTTTAAGACTCAGGAAACAAGCTCTTTGTGAATGTCTTTAGCTCAAACTATTCAAATCGCGACCAAAGTCGGTATCTGGTATGACCTGGCAGGCCATAGGCGCGTCATTACTTTACTTTTTTATCGCGGGCTTATGCGAAATTGGCGGGGGTTATTGAGTCTGGATCTGGCTCAAAGAGCAAAAGTCCTTTAGCTTTGCGATTGCTGGCTTTGTGCTATTGGTGCTCTATGGCATGATCCCGACTTTGCAGCCCAGCTCGTTTGGTCGGGTCTACGCGGCTTATGGCGGCGTTTTTATTGCCATGGCCCTGGTTTGGGGCTGGCTGGTCGATCAACAGCGACCGGATCGCTATGACTTAATCGGCGCAGCGCTTGCGCTTGTGGGTGTAGGGATTATGATGTACTGGCCACGCAGCTAGTCTGTTTGCTGTAAGCGTAAAAACCTAAGAAAAAGCCTGTGTAAGTAAGGCTTTAAGCCGTTCTATGGGCATCCAGCGACTTTGGCTCAGCACGCCATCAATCCGATGAATATGCTGTATATCCTCAAGCGGATTAGCATCTAGCACAAGCAAATCGGCCTGTTTGCCAACTGTCAGAGAGCCAGAATCAGCCTCGCGCTTTAAGGCTTCAGCAGCCGTCAGGGTGGCAGCCCGAAGAATCACATCAGTCGGTAAACCCGCTTGAGCAAACAGCTCCATCTCACGCAGGGTGCTGCTGCCGGGGTACACCCCGGTTAAGTTAGCATCAGTGCCAATCAGCAAAGGAGCACCCTGCTGATAAAGCTTTTTAACCATCGGCAAAGCAAGCGCCAGCTGGTGGGCTGGATAACTTGGTTTATCAGGGTAAGTCAGCTCATAGAGTGACGGAATCGACAAGCTCCAGAACAGACGGAGATGCTCAGGTAAAAAAGCATAATGTGGGCTCTGCGCCATCTTTTCAATCTCGGCCTGATGATAAGGGGGATGCCAGTCCCAGACCACCAGCGTTGGGCAATTATACATTCCAGCCTGCTGAGTCAGACGAGCCTGTTGATCCAGTTCAGACTCAGCAAAGCGATAAGCACT
>CAJYHH010001181.1 GCA_913773825.1 Candidatus Sericytochromatia bacterium
CGATTTCAGGCTCAGACAGCCTGACCGGGATTAAAGTTGGCGTGCAGGGCACCGGCAATGTTGGAGCACCTTTGATTCGCTATTTAGATGATTTAGGTGCCCAGGTCTATATTGCAGACGTCAATCGCGCCTCACTTGAAGCCCTTTGTGAAGAACGTCCGCGCTTAATCCCCCTGGCAGATCCAGACCGAATTTTTGATTTAGATGCGGATATTTTTGCCCCCTGCGCCATTGGCGCCCAGGTCAATGTTGAAACAATTCCTCGTTTAAAAGTCAAGCTGGTCTGTGGGGCCGCCAATAACATTCTCCGTGAGCCCGAAGCCGACGCTGAACGCTTGCGCCAGCGGGGGATTTTATTTGTGCCGGACTTTGTCTGTAACCGGATGGGGATTGTGAACTGCGCAGACGAATGGCAGGGTTATTTAGCCGAAGACGTGCGTTTAGCCGCTGAACGGGTTTTCCCCGATACCTTACGGGTGTTTAAATATGCTCGGAATCGTTATAGCACTACCACTCAAGCCGCTAATGATCTGGCCGATATGGCCGCTTCTGAATTACACCCGCTTTTAGGCCATCGTGGCCGCCGCATTATGGATCATCTGATTAACAACCACTGGTCAGATGGCCCGCAAAATCAGGGTGCTAAACGCCGTGCCACTTTAGAACCCGCTTTTGTGCCTGTGCTGGATGAACCGCCTCTGCGTGTGCGCTGGGAACGTGAAGGGGCATTTGTTGCTAACGGTAAACAAGCTCTGGCCGCAACGCCTATCTCAACGGCTTCAAGTCCTGATCTGGCTTCTTTTGTTTCAGCGGTGTTATTAGATGTTAAAGCCCGTGCCTTAGCTCAGTTTACGGCTGAAAAACCCCGCCGGGTTTTAGGCAGCGAACACGGTGGACTGGCTTTGCAGATTGCCGTTGAGCAGGCCCAGCCTTATGAACGTGAAGAACTGGGGCGCAGTGAGTTTTTGTCGCTGTGCCGGGATTATTATCACCAGCATGATGCCCAGATTCGTGAGCAACTTCAGCAAATTGGGGTTGGTTATGAGCACCAGGGCTGGATTTCGCCTTTAGAGGGAGAAGCTGAAGAAGCAATTGAAGCCGCTTTTGATTTTTTAAAACGGGCCGATTTATTGTTTAAACAAGATGCAATTGCCTATCACTGCCCGCGCTGTGAGTCTATCAGGGTGTCTTCTGATGTCATTCGTCAACACCGTCGGACTGAAAGCTGTTATCGCCTGCAGCTCAGCAGCCAGGCTGGTCGTCCCCTTCAGCTTGAGATCCTCTACCCTGAGTTTTTGCCTGGGGCTGTAGCGATTGCGGTAAATCCAGACGGTGAATTTGCCAACTTAGCGGGTGAAAGTGTGCTGGAGCCGATTAGCGGTCGCCAGTTACCAGTTGTGGCCAGTCGTTATACCGAAGGTGAACTGGAGCTGGTTTCACCGCTTGCGCTTAAACG
>CAJYHH010001182.1 GCA_913773825.1 Candidatus Sericytochromatia bacterium
GAGGTGATAATATAAGCCATGGGTTGGGAATTCTCCTTACATCAGATACTTGTTGCTCAACTTAGCTGAGTGTGTCGTTAGCCGGAACAGTGGTTTTCAGGCGGAAATCCCCATAGGCTCCGGTTCGAAGACATCATACCATTCCAGCTGGGATCTGTATATAAATCGCAAAGCTGGTCTTAGTCTTTCTGACCTACACTTAAAACCCACATTCCACAAGCTTTTTAAGGACTGCTAGAGGCAGGCGGGGCCTGTTTATCCAGATCACTGAGCAGAGCATCAAGTTCGTTGATGATTTTTTGGTCCTGTGGACTATTTGACCTTTGACCAGTTGGGTTTAGGCCTGGATCTGTAAACGTATCTGCAGCAGGAGCTTGTAAAGCCGGTGCCTGTGTAGTCGGCAGCTCATCAGGAGCGGGTAGACTAACGGGTGGGGGCTGCATATCCAGCACACCAGTCTGAGTTGTGACGGGCTGATCTGGGGTCTGACCTTGCTGCATCATCGTGGTCAGCTGAGCCAAATCAAGCTGGAAGGGGTCATCGCCATTTTTGCTTGTGTCTTTTTCTTTGGGACCCAGACGTTCATACGAAGGTGAAAAGCCACCTGTGCTGCCACCGGGCTCGTCGATCGGCACACCGGCTAATACTGGCATCTGGCCTTTGGCTTTGGGGAAGTCCTGAGGTTTATACCAGCGATGGGCATAAGTCATAAAGCGCGCCCAAATCGGGGCTGACAGATGTCCACCCGTGGCGTATCCGTACATGGTCTGGGGTTTGTCGTTGCCGACCCAGACGGCTGTGGTGATCTGAGGTGTAAAGCCTACAAACCAGGCATCTTTATGATCGCTGGTTGTGCCGGTTTTACCAGCAGCTGGCCGGCCAATCCGAGCGGCTGCGGCGGTTCCACGGTTGATGACGCCTTTCATCACCTGGATCAGCATGCTGCAGGCTTCGTCGCTATACACAGGCTCTGCCTGACGATGAGTATTGTCTTCAAGCAGATTGCCATAGCGATCTTCGACTTTTAAAATTGGCGTGGGTTCTAGATACGTTCCGTTACGGGCAATGGAGCTGTAAGCTGAGGCCATTTCAAGCGGGGTGACTTCACTGGGGCCAAGCGCCAGTGAGATGACGTTATTGAGGCCAGAGCGAATCCCCAGGCGATGGGCTGTATCAATCACATTGCCGTTGCCAACTCGTTCACCGAGTTTGACCGCAATGATGTTATTCGACTGCTCAAGGGCGCGCTGCAAGGTCATGCGGCCTGCGTGGCCACCGCCGTAGTTGCGCGGTTTCCAGACATAAGAACCAAAGCGATAACGAATCGGTTCATCTAATTCAAGATGCTGAGGTTTAAAACCTCTTGCAAAAGCAGTCAGATAAACAAAGGGCTTAAAGGCTGAACCTGGCTGACGATGAGCTTGCCAGGCACGGTTAAACTGACTGCGGGAATAATCTGTGCCACCTGCGATGGCCCGCACAAAGCCTGTCTTGTTTTCAATTGCGACCAGCGCACCCTGTGAAACCCGCGCGCCACGATGACGAGAAATATGCTCACGTAGAGTCTTTTCTGCTTTGTCTTGCCAGTCGGCATTAATGGTTGTATAGACTTTTAAGCCCCGTTTAAAGGCTGATGTATCGCCGTAGTTACGGCGAATGACAGCTAAAGCATAGCTGGTGAAATAAGGATATTTCATGGTGCCAGCGCGAATGCCGGGATAAGTCAGCTTGGTTTTACCCGCATGTTCAGCATCTTCGTAGCTGATAAAGCCAATTTCTGCCATGCGCTTAAGCGTGAGTTCCTGACGGTGTTTGGCCTGTTTAGGGTTGCGATAAGGAGAGTGAAGTTCTGGGCCTGTTAAAATCCCTGCTAAGAGCGCGCCTTCAGCCAGATTTAGCTTCGAAACAGACTTGCCAAAGTAGTTCTGGGAAGCCGCTTCAATGCCATAGGCGTTATGGCCCCAATAGACCTGATTCAAATAGAGACCCAAAATCTGGTCTTTGGTATAGAGCTTATCCACTTCCATCGCCATCCACATTTCAGCGAGTTTACGCTGGGCTGTTCGTTCAGGCGTTAAAAAGAGGTTTTTAACCACCTGCTGGGTAATCGTCGAGCCGCCTTGAATCGTGTCACCGCTGTCGAGATTGATTTTAAGCGCGCGTGCCAGACCCACAGGGTCAACGCCTTTATGTTCGTAAAAGCGGGCATCTTCAGCTGAGATCACCGCTTTCTGCACATGTTCAGGGATGGCGCTTAAAGGAACCACTTTGCGATTTTCTTCACCATAAAGCTTGTAGAGCAACTTGCCTTGAGCATCAAGAATCTCAGTGGCTTCAATTGGCGCGTAGCGCTCAAGCTGAGAGACATCTTCGAGTTTGGCAAAGTTTTGCTTTAAAGCTGTATAAGCGCCGCCAGCTGCGCTTCCGGTTAACAGTAAGACCATCATGCTCAAACGAAAAGTCCAGCGTAGGGTTTCAATCAGAATTCTAAGCGGGAGTGGTCGCTCAGACGACTCTGGCGCTGTGGGTTTAGGCCGGTTAGCCGGGCGAATCGGTGAGGAATAAGGTCTTAATGGCGGATTGGTCTTCATCTCGGACGGGATACGTCAACTCCCCTGGGTCTTATGAGTCTTTTGTTTGGGTCTGGTTAAGTTGCTTCAGACTGGGCGGTCTTGTTCTAGGACTATCGATAGGCCATGAGTGTTGTGATCTTAGCACATTGGGCATTTTCAAGGGAAATTCATTGAGCTGGGCTCTGAGTGGGGAACTCTTTGCTAGCGGGTCAGGTCAGTGCTTAAAAGGCCTAATTGTTGGTTGTCATGATCAGCCAAATCAGCGCTTAAAATATTTTTTTCAAAAAATCCAAAAAATAACCTGAACTATGTTGCATGTTTTTTCTCAATCAGCTAGGATAAGGTTAATCAGACAGACGAGTCTGAAATCTTCAGAAAGAATCCGAGGTGAGTGCCATGTCGTTTACCGTTTCCTTTAAAACGATTCCCAGCGATTTTGGCGTCGATACGGTCGGTATCGTGGGGACTATGGTCCCCGGATACCCGTGCAACCCCCCAGTTCCCCTGTCCTCACCTGGATGTAGCTCAAGTAGTAGAGCGGTCGTCTGAAACACGACAGAAATCGGTGCAACTCCGATCATCCGGGCCTCGGATGGTCGGAGTTGTTGTTTTAAGGACTTAAGTCCTGACACCTTTATGGTGTAGGAGCCAGGCACAATCCTCGTCCTGCTCTTTCTTCAACTTCTCTCAGTGAACATCTGTTTACAGATGCTTCTATCCATCCCTAAAACCTGTCTTTTTTACTGAACCAGCTTATTTCTGTTCAGCATTTATTTTGATGCCTTTATCTGGGCGTAGCGCAGTTGGTAGCGCGCCTGCCTTGGAAGCAGGAGGTCGCTGGTTCAAATCCAGTCGCCCAGATCTGGCTGGTAGCTTGTTGCGGGTAGCTGATGGCTTTTTGAGCTATCAGCTACCGGCCACGAGCCACTAGCTCAATGTGCCTGTCGTCCAGAGGTTAGGACACCAGCGTCCCATGCTGGAAGCGGGGGTTGCTACGCAATCCGCGTTTGTACGCTTCGAATCCCCCCAGGCACTTAGCAAAGCAAAGCTCTGCTTTGGTGATGTTGGGTTTTTGGGTGGTGGTTTAAGAAGATTCAGATTTCTTTACTCACCACCCACCACTCAAAAATCACCACTTCTTGCGCATCTGTCGTTCAACGGTAGGACCCCTGGCTTCCACCCAGGTGATACGGGTTGCTACGCAATCCACAGGTTCTGCTTCAAATCCCATCAGGTGCTTTTGGGCTGGTAGCTGGTTGCTGGCGGCTCGTAGCTAAAACATCATTGTCTTAGCTACGAGCCACTGGCCACCAGCCACTAGCTAAAAGGATTCCCGGTGATGAGTTAAGAATATTTTCTTGACCCACTGCTCAAAACGCACCACCCAGAACCCTTTACCCGCCCCCGTAGCTTAAAGGTAGAGCATTCGGTCGACATCCGAATAACGCAGGTTCGATTCCTGCCGGGGGCACTTGATTCCTCAGGCCTTTCTGCGGGACGGATACAGGCCGTGACTGGTAAAATGAGCTGATTATGAACAGCTCACAGCCACAGCCTGTGCCCGAAATCGTGGAATTTAGCGCTGAGGCCCTGAGACATTGGCGCCGGGAGCGTAAGCTCACGATTAAAAAACTGGCGGAAGTGTCGGGGGTCGCGGAGCGCTATATCTATATGCTTGAGCATGGTGAGAAGACTAATCCGACTCTCCAGGTGCTCAGACAAATTGGAAAGGTGCTGGGAATCGCGTTTTATTAAACAATAATAACGAGGTACCGCACCATGGCTGCTCTGACCCTGACAAAGACTGTTTACCGGAATCCTGTTTCTATCCAGACTCTGCGTCTGGTAACCGGTGTCGGTTCGTTTGCGGGTCGGGATTTGCCAAAAGGTCCAGATCAACCTGAGCAACAGTCTCAACTTGATCTACCTGACTCTCCTGCGCTTAAGGCTTTTTACCGTCTATGTGGAACCTGTCTGCTGCAAGAAAATGATTATCTTGAACAGCCTGAGGCTTTGCGTGAGATTATTCAGTCTTTTTCTCGCCAGGAATTGCTTAAGTTGGCCTGCTGGACGCGTGAAGAACTGGGTTTAAACATTCTGCCTTTGTCGTTATTGGCAGAAGCCTCTGTTCGTTATAACCAGCAGACAGCTGAGTCTAAACAAGACGTCCGGCAGGTGATTGCCAAGCTGGTGCAAAACGGAGCGGAAGCCACACAATTATTGGCCTGGTGGCTGATGGTATGTGGCGCTGGCAGTAAAAAAAAGCTGCCTAACTCACTAAAAAAAGGTCTGTGCGAAGCGCTGGCTAACATGAGTACGAAGCAGTTGTTGCAGGGGCCTTGGGCACTGCCAATGGCCGACTTACTGCGTATGGTTCATGCTAAACCTCGCTCATCTGAGCAGTCTGCGGTCTGGGCTAAAGTGTTAAAGGGTGAGCTGCTTGCAGAAGTGCAAACCTTTCAAGACTTGTCTTTAAATCTTGCTTTACGAGAGCAGACAAAGCTTGAAGAGCTTCAGGCTGAGCTGATTCAAGCTCAATTGAGTCCCTTGCAATGTCTGATGCTAGAACGTGAGGCTGAAACCGCTGAGCTTAAAACTATTTTGCGGCACAAGCTGCTGCAGACTCGTTTAGCGCCTGCTGCTTGTCAGCTAAATCATCAGACAGCTTTATTTGTAGATACAGGAGCAGGTTTAACCAGACGTCTGGCTAAACAGCCTGCGTTGCAATTACTGGATATTGGCGCGATGTTGGCTGCACTGGCTGGGCCTGAGGTTCAGATTGGAGCATTTGCAACAGAAGCACGCTGGATCAAAGTCCGT
>CAJYHH010001183.1 GCA_913773825.1 Candidatus Sericytochromatia bacterium
CTTGATCTCTACTCAACTCGCCCCTTCGACAGTCCCTACGGGATACCCACCGGGCACATGTCCTCACGCTTACAGGGCGAACAGTATTTTAACTGATGAATATTATAAACAAATTATCTCTCAGAACAGCTACACGCCACCAGCTACTTCACCATCAATAACTGAGCGCGGTAGAGCTGTAGCAGTTCTTTTGGCGGTGGGCAGCCCAGTTCTTTTTCAAAGGTCTGCTCCATCCTTTCACCTAAGCGCTCTAAGCGGGTGCGGTCGCGCAACTGTCCAGCTAAACGCAAGAGCCAGCTAAAGCCGGTTTCAGACAGTGAATCCCACTTAAGTAAAAGCTCTGCGCGGTCTTCGGCTTGTTCATGAGCGCCTTGGCGGCTAAGATGATCCAGGCTCCAATGCACCATGTCCCCGGCCCGCCGGGCATAAGATTCACGCTCTGCCAGCCATTCATCTGCAAAATCCAGCTCTGGCAAAAAGGGCCCAGAGTACAGATCCAGCGCCAGTGAGACCGCTTGTTCAGCAATAAAGGGATCGTTGTCGCGATTTTTTAGCCAAGTCTGATAATGGCTGCTAAAGCTTTCGACGTCCCAGCGATAATGGCAGTCCCAGTTAAAGGCATACACCGCATCATGAAAGCGAATATAGCGCGAAGCTTGTTTACCTCGCCGTTCAGGTTCAAGTAATTTACGCAGGGCATGCATATGCACATCCAGGCTGCGTAAAGCAGATTCTAAATCATCACTGCCCGTCAGCCAGTCTGCGAGGGTTTCGCGATGTAAGCCATGGGGGTGTAATAAAAGTTGTAGCAGCAGATGTCTGGCCCGTTTGCGCGGCCAGCGTTCAATCACCTGACCGTCAAGCCGTAGCTGAAAACTGCCAAAACTGCGAATTTCAAGCAGGGGCGTATCGCCACCGGAGGGTTCATCACCCCGCACGCTCTGAACCGGTTTAAGTGACGCTGTCACCACTCGACCGGGGTCTAAAGCCTGAAGGGCGGCTTGCGCTTCTCGCAATAAACCAAGCGTCCCGGTTGCGGCTGTGCGTTCACAAATCAGCTCAAGTTGAGTCCGTGCTTCGGTCATGGCCCGGCGACGCATCAGCGTTAAGGCCTGATTTAAGCTGGCGTGCAGCCATTCAAAGCTATCTGGTTCAAGCTGGCTGATAGACAGACTGTGTAAGCGCTCGGCCCGATCATAATCCTGATGAAAACGCCACAGTCTGGCTTCTACGTCAGCAATCATCGGGTCTAGCGAGCGCCAGGCCAGTTGAGCTGAGGTTTCGCGGACCCGTGTCAGAATCATCTGGCCTTGTTTGAGATCCAGATGTTCACCTAGAATCTGCAAAAAGGCTAAATTGAGCCAGCAGAGCGGCTGGGCATTAAGCGGCAGATTTTCAACTTCGTTGACTAAGAGCTGGACTTGTTCAAAATCTGGAGCTTCATCTAAACCTTGCAGAGCATCTAAATAAGCCAGCATAATTTTTAATTCAAGCTGAATCTGAGTGTTTTCATCAGCTGCGGCTAAATACAGGGCATCCGTGTAAGCACTGCGGGTCAGCGCGTAATCACCCTGCTGATAAGCCGTGAGTCCCTTTAAGATTCGGGCTCTGACCTGAAAGTTCATTACCGCAGGGTGGCGTGCCGGTAATGCGAGTAAGGCGTCGATCCGTGAATAAGCCTCT
>CAJYHH010001184.1 GCA_913773825.1 Candidatus Sericytochromatia bacterium
CTGACTCACTGCAATACGGGTGGGCTTGCGACAGCGGGCATCGGCACAGCGCTTGGCGTCATTCGCACAGCCTGGGAACAAGGTAAAAAGATTCATGTGTATGTCGACGAAACTCGCCCTTTGCTACAGGGTGGACGCCTGACGGCCTGGGAACTCGAAGGTTTGGGTATTCCTTATACGTTAATTAGCGACAATATGGCCGCAATGTTGATGCGTCAGGGAAAAATTCAAAAAGTCTTTGTTGGCGCTGACAGAATAGCAGCTAACGGCGATTTTGCCAATAAAATCGGCACGTATAGCGTTGCAGTCAATGCCCATTACCATCAAATAGCGTTTTATCCAGTTGCGCCCTATTCAACGGTTGATCCGAATTGCCCTGATGGCCAAGCAATTCCAATTGAAGAACGCCATCCAGATGAAGTAAGAGGCGCCAGCGGCAGTTTTGGGCAAGTTTGCTGGGCACCACCAAATGCCCAGGTTTATAACCCAGCCTTTGATATTACACCCGTCAAGCTGGTTCATTCACTCGTAACAGATCGCAAAGTCTATTCGCGCAACAGCTTAGAGGCTGGTGAACTTAAACAGGATCTTTTGCAAAAAAATTAACTGATTTTACCAGACAGGCTTGTCACCAGGTCCGCGGCCAGGAACAGGTGGTGCTGTGCCCGATGAAGCTGAACCTGTAACAGGACTTGTCAAAGGGCCTGTTCGGCCAGGTGATCTTAAAGGGCCGGTTCGGCCTGCTGATAAAGCCGCCCGGCGTTCAGCCCAGCGGGCGCGCATTTCTTCAATTTTGGCGCTAGCTGGTGTTTTGGGTAACTCGGGCTGAACCGCTTGTACGCTTGGAGCATCTATAACCGGTTCTCCTGACTGGCTGCTGGCCAATAACTGACCTAGACCCGCGTGGTTATCACTCGTTTGAGATTCAGTCTGAAAAACAGCGCCCAAATTAAGCTTAATTTCTTCAGCCTCATCGTCACCAAACAGATTGAGTATTCCACCTTCACTGATAGCCTGCTCAGGAACAGCAGGTGATTCTGTAAGCGCGGCAGACTGGGCAAAGCCAAATGAAAACGATTCAGCTTCGTCATCACTAAATAAATTTGTCACGCTCCCAGCAGCAGGGCTTGAAGCCGCAAACTTAAACTGAATCTCGTCATCATCCCCAAATAGATTGGTAATGCCTCCAGCAGGCTCAGCTGGGCCAGCCAGGTTTAAACTAATTTCACCTAAGTCCTCATCGCCAAATAAATTCAATGAACCCGCTGATTCGCTGTGAGCAACTTCTTCCATTTTGGCTGATACGCCATCAAGATGGCGATTTACACTTAGTTCTTCAGGCTCATCCAGGGGTTTGGCAAATCGGCCCGCATTAATCATCAGCTTATGGGGCATAATTTCAGCCAAGGTCTGTGCAGGTGGCTGAAAAGAAGGATCTTCAAAAAAGTCGCCTTTTTCAATTGCCGCAATCCGATAAAAGGCGTCTTCGCCTTCTAGATCGCCAAATTCAGCATGAATAAACCTGCCACGATCCACATAGATTTGCCCATCCACCCGATTACTTAAGTCACGAATATGAAGTTTTTTGGATTCATCAATGGCTGAGAGATTAAGCTGCAAAAAATCCAATACGCCAATCCGGCTCAGATAACCTCTAAAACCCACCTGGGTCAGCTCAAACAAAATTTCTTTTAGACGTTTGGGCGAAATGGGACGAGGCAAAATCTGGCAGGGCATCGGCAGACGATCATCCCAATCAGGATTGCCCAATAAGAGCACGCGACAATCAGCATGCCGAGTTTTAACCCATTGCAGCGTTTTGATGATTTCATCTTTTTCTAAATCTGAGTCAATGATCAACAGCTCTGACTTTTGGGCCAACAAAGAGCTTGAGACTTGTTCCAGTGAGCGCAAAGACACACAATCAATGCCTTCAGCCAGCAATCCTTGCTGGAGCATCATTCTGCTCATGGCTTCATTGTCGATCAGCAGCGCTTTGCGAATTCGCACACTGTCTTCTTCTGCCCAGAGAGTTTCATCGCGTTTTTGGGCAGCATTCATCATCAGACCGTCAAAAGGAATCATAATACTGCGCTCAGAGGGCTCTTGCCAGATCTGTTCACTAAACGCACCGTTTTTAAACTCCATCATCAGGTCAAAGCCGTCGATCCCTTTGGCTAATAAAGTCCGGCTGCGGGTAATCGGATTACGCTGATAAACCTCGACATGGACAATATCAGCATGTTGCAGATAAATCCAGCCCTCTTGCTGCAGAGTCGCGTCTTCAAATTGAAGCGTCATCGCTTTTTGGCTATAGCGTAAAGCTTTAAGTAGATCCGAAACCTGCATACGCTGGACTTGCCCTCTTAAGCCACGATCCGACTGACGCAAAACACCGTTTATAACGTCCTCAGGCAAAGGCGAAGGAAAAAATCCAACCACAGACTTATAAGCCAGCAGGTCTTCTTGTTCGGGTAAGACTTCTGAACCCGTTAAAATCACTTGTCGGCGAGGAAAGTTTTCAAGCAGCCACCAGGCCAGCTCCTCACCTT
>CAJYHH010001185.1 GCA_913773825.1 Candidatus Sericytochromatia bacterium
CCCAACTTCGTCAGTCTTTGCGTATTGGGGTCAGACGTTCTTTTCCCCAGCAGTTGGTTTATCAGATTCTGGCCCCGCTGCTGCAGCGCAAGTTACCTCCACGTCTGAGTCTGATTTTTAAAGGTGATGAGCAGCTTAAGCACTTATTTGAGCAGTCGCGCTTAGACCTGATTCTGAGCGAGCAGCCAGTCAACACGCACAACAAACGCTGGAGTTCTTTACGCTTAGGCGACAGCGGTATCAGTTTTTTTGCTTCCGCTGCACAGGCTCAACTGCGGGAGCAGTTTCCGTATTCCTTGAATCATCAGCCGCTGGTTTTACCTGCACCAGATAGTTTACTGCGCCCTCAACTTGATGAATGGCTGAACCTGCACCGGATTGAACCGATGATCCTTGCTGAAGTCCAGCACGATGCTCTGCAGCAGTTGTTTGCTTTAGATCAGGCTACAGTATTCTGTGCGCCGACGGTGCTTGAAGAGCAGATTAAAAGCGCTAAGACTGAATTAATTGGCCGAGCCCCTGGTCTGAGGCAGGCTTATTACGTGATTTCACAAGAGCGAGACGGGCCCTGGATTGAGAACTTGATTCTGTCTGCCCAGCAGCATATTTTTGCTCATGAGCTCAAAGTATGAGCTTAATGTTAGTCATGAAGATAAAATTATTCAGTCGCTGTTGCATTTTTTTCTGCCTGGGCTTGTTGTTTACAGGTGCGTTGACGGGATGGATTCTTCCCGTTCAGGCCGCAGAACTGGGGCCTTTTGACCGGGCCCTAACTCATTACACGGCTGATGGCGCTCTAGATAGCCAGGAGTATGCTGCTTTAAAGGCTCTGAGCCAAAAAGCACTGCCAGCCGCTGATTTATCATTAGCCAAACATTTTTTGAGTTTTGCCGCTAAATATTCTGCGTTTACGCGCATGACCTATAGCTATTATCGCGGAGAGCGATCTTTGACTCTGCGCTTTGTGTTTGCGCCAACTTATGCTGAAGATCAGCTTTTAAGCGGTCGTAGTCCTCGTGAAGTCTTAAGTAAGCTGTCACAGAATGATTTGCTTCATGAAACCGTTTTTGATCATGAGCGCTGTGGGGCGGCGGCTTTGCTTTCTGCCCATTATCTGCTTTATGGGCATTTTAAGCTGGCGTTTCATCAGCTGGGTATGGCTGAAGCTGCGCTTAGTTATCGCAATTTGCATCAGGCCCAGGAAGCCCTTTATCGGCGCGCCAATACCGATCACCAGCCTGGCCTGACATCTTCATTTCGCTATTTGATTTATACAAATGGTCGGATTGGCAATCCGCTGCCAGAAGGTGAAGTCAAACAAGCCGCAGATCTAATTGGGTTAAAAGCTTTACCGATTCCGGGTCCCACCGTAACCCGTTTTTATGACCGGCGCCAGACGCTGGCCAGCTTTTGGAAAAAACATCCCCAAGCCGTATTTTTGGTGGGCGTGACTTTAAATGAAGACACGGGCAATATTCGGCCCCCAAGTGGGCCTTTATCGCAAAATCACTTTGTCTTGATTTTTAAACAGAATAATCAAATCTGGTTATTAAACAGTGGTGTTTTAGATAACGGTACAGGCAGTGCGCTACGTGCCCTTAAGCCTGCAGATGTTCAGGCTTATCTTTATCAAACGATGGGTTCTGTGGATGCCTTGCTGAAAAAATAGTTTAAAACCAACAAATACATTTAAGTTTAAATCGGATAAAAATAGAACTTTTGCTGAATTTTGCTGAATATAGTTAAAATAATTAAATCAGATGCTTGGACGTATGTTTCTGCGAGTGTTTTTATGAATAAAATTGGTGACCGTCTTGGTGAATTTTTACATGTACTTTTGAAAATGAGACAAATATGATCTGGTTTGAAATCTTGATCATTCTTGTACTGGTGCTGCTTAACGGCTTTTTTTCGATGTCAGAACTGGCTGTGCTGTCTGCACGTAAAAGCCAGCTTAAGCGTCAGGCTGATTCTGGTGCTGAAGACGCGCAGACCGTTTTGGGCTTTTTGGATGAGTCAGAGCCTTTTTTAGCTGCGATCCAGATTGGCATTACGCTGATTGGGATTCTGACAGGGGTGTTTGGGGGCGCGACCCTGGCTGAAGAACTGGGCCGGGTATTTGGGCATTATATGAGGCCAGGTTTAAGTCAGGCCCTTTCAATGGGGATTGTCGTTGTGCTGATTACCTTTTTAACCCTGGTTTTTGGCGAGTTGGTGCCCAAACAACTGGCGCTGCATCATCCTGAGAGGATTGCCCGCCGTGTTGCCTTGCCGATTCGCTGGCTGTCGCTGATTGTCTCGCCGCTGGTGCGTTTGCTAAGTGCTTCAACCAAAGGGATTATGGGTTTGTTGGCCCTGTCTGATTCCTCTAAAGAGTCGATAAACCCTGAAGATTTAATTGAACTGCTAAAAGAAGGCCATGAAGCGGGAAGTCTGTCTGCTGAGTCCCATCAGATTATGCAACGGGCCTTAGAGCTTGAAGAAGTGACGATTGGCAGCTTAATGACCCCCCGACGTCGCTTAGTTTGTCTGGATCTCAACAGTCAGACTGACCAACTGGCTCAGATTGTGCTCAGGCATCTGCATAGCTGTTATCCGGTTTATGCGGGTGATCCTGAAAATCTGCTGGGGATTGTGTTTTTAAAAGATATTCTGCCGCTGCTGGTTAGCCAACAACCCGTTTATTTATCGGCCAACATTCAAGAGGCTCTGTATTTACCTGACAGCATCACAGTCTCTAGCGCTTTAAAAAAGTTTCGCCAACACGGTTGCCATGAAGCGCTGGTGTTTGACCCGCATAGCCAGGTTCAGGGCATGATTCGTTTAAGTGATTTGTTACTCTCGCTGAGTCCCTCCAGGCACACTTCCGTGATGGTGCCTGAACGTTTGCCCGGTGAACTCTCTCTGATGCTGTTTTGCGAACGCTTTAGCTGCAGACAGGCTGCTCACGATCTGCCGATCCATGTCCACACTCTGGCCGGGCTGGTGCTGTATCTGGCAGAAGATATTCCGAAGGTCAACGATAGTTTTGAATGGGCCGGCTTGAACCTAAAAGTTTTAGAACTAGAAGGTCCCCGGATCTCGCGGATTCAGGTGACACCCGCGGCTTAAGAAGAGTGCCTCAGGTGAAAAAATGATGCGGCAATCTGAGGGTGCTGTAAATCGCTCAGATTGCCGCAGTCAAGAACACAGGCTTCGGGCCTGGTTCAAGCCAGGAAGCTCATCAGCAGCAGCAAAAGCGCGCTGATCAAGGGTAATAAGCTGGCATGAACCATGATCGAATACCTCCATTCTTTAAGCCTAACGTTTAAAGCTGAGAATTCCCTGAGACGAGGCTGAAAACTTTCTAGTCTTAGCTCTGAAATGTCTAACTTTTGACAGGGACTGCAGATTGTGAAGGCGTTATGTGTTGAGTCAAAAGCTGTTTGTACAGCCGCAACTTCAAGTTGTCCAGTTGAGATTTAAGGCCGTGTTATCATATGCCATGACGTCTAAACGCTAAGTTTTTTCCCTATACCTGCGCCATCAAGCTGTTTGTGAGTTTTTCTGAGCTAAGGAGCCCCGCTATGCAGACCCCGTTATTTTCTGATGCCGATCAGTTATTACTTGAGCAATTATTAGCCACTCAACAGCTGTCTGCTGCTCAGCATCAGAAATTAACCCAGGCCCGTGAGCAGAGCTGGCAATCTGCCTGCGAAGACCTAAGCGGAACACTCTGTCAGCTTGAGGCCGGTAAATTGCGCTTAAGTGAGTTTCCTTCAGGCAAAAATCTGGCTGAGTTTAGGCTGGATAATCAAGCCGCTCCCGCCTGGGGGGATCAGTTGCTGTATCTGGATGTTGAAGACAGCCGGGTGCTGCAGACTCTGTCTTTGCCCGCTCAGCCTGCTTTGCTGATGACTCCTGACGGCAGCTATTGGCTGGGAGGCAACCCTGAGCAACTGCCTTGTCTGGGTGAAACTTCTGAACTTCAGGGTTACGGCGCCAGTGACAGTGATGTGCTGGTCTCAGCGCGTGGGGATTTGCTGTTTGTCACTGAACGTTTTGCCGGGCGCTTACATGTGATTTCGCTGGTGACCCGCCGGCTGCTGACGACGCTCCAGATTCGTAAACCCGGTCAAAGCGCTGCTATTCCGCTGGTGCTGACTGCTGATGGCCAGCGGGCTTTTTTAACCGATCAGGTCAGCTCACGGCTATGGATGCTGGATCTGGCGACCTGGCATCTGATGCCCCTGCAGACGGGTTTAGGCATACTGGGCAATCTGGCTTTGGCGCCTGATCCCCATTTTCTTTATCTGACGGTTTTAGAGCCCACTTTTAGATTGGTTTATTTTGATTTACAGTCGCTGAGCGTGATCCAGGATGTAGATATTCAAGGCCAGCCTATGAGCCGCGCTCTGCAGGCGCCTTTAGATATGCTGAATGTATCCCCTGATCAACGGCGTTTGCATTTTGTGACTTGGTCAGCGTCTGAACAGACTTTACTGGTACACGTCATTCGCACACGTCATATGCGCACGATCAGACGTTATGCCTTGCCTAAAGATGCACGTCCGCTGGCGCTATTGGCGGGTTATGCTAATCCACTCTGGGATTTTTGCCAGCAGGATCTCCGCCACTGGCTGGTTGCACTGGGCTTGTTGCGGCCAGAGGCCCTGGCTCGTTTGAAGCCGCTTGAACATCATTCACAGGCTCAGACGATGAAGGTTAGTGAGTCGGCCGCTAGCTCGGCCGTTAGTTCATCTAAGGGCGGAGCTTTGTTTCAGGTGCCTGATCCAGCTGAAAGCCCCAAACATTTGCTGCAGCGTCAGGCTCCTCCGATTACGCTCCCGCCAGAAGCAGATGATGTGATGGTTGAGATGCTTGTCAAAGCTTTTTATCAGGAGACCCAGAGCAATTTACGCCAGTATCCGGCTGAGATTCAGCGTCTTTATCAGCAGGCAATTGACTGGCGCCAGCAGCTGGAGCAGCGTTATGTGGTTGAGGCTGTGGCTGAAAGTTTAAAAAGCCACTATCATCTGCAGGTGCTGATTACGCGCGAAGCCTTGCTGCAGGCTGTTGATAGACGCTTTGACGGGCGTGAACTGCCGTTTCGTCCCAGTCATCGCTGTCCTTTGTGCCAGGGGGCGCTGCGCACAGCCCGTCACTGCGAACACTGTGGGTTTCAGCTTGAAGAGCCCGGTAGTCATAAACGCCGGGAAAAACTCTCAGCTGAGGCGTGTCATGAGCTGATTCCGGGCCAGATGCTGCTGGTGATGCCACAGCTTGATCAGCTTTTACTGTTAAATGCCTGGCATGAGCTGATTAGCTCAGTTGATCTCAGCGGACTGGGGATGGCTGAGCCCAGTTATGCCCTGGCTCTGCCCGATCGCCATTATTTACTGCTGGATCGCAGAGGTAAAGTGCTTAAAATTAACGCCAGCGGTAAGCTGGTGCAGGCCTTTAAATACGCCTTTATTGAGCCCGTGATGGCAACGTTTTATCGCCATGAGACGGGCCTGCGCTTTTTAATTGTCGATAAAGGCGCCCATGAAGTGCTTGAGTTTGACGAACAGGGCCAGCTGACCTGTAGCTGGGGCAGGATGGGTGAGCTGAGTTTAAAAGAACCCCGTGATGTTCAGCGCACCTGGAACGACACGCTGCTGATTGCAGATACCGGCCAGCAGCGCGTGCTTGAAATTGAACGCAGCGGTAGAGTGATTGCCAGCTGGGGGCCACCGCGCTTTAAGTTTGTCAAACCTGTATTTGCCAGGCGTGAGCTCAATGGCGATACTCTGATTGTCGATGCGGGCCGGGGCCAGATCGTGGCTTTTGATGAACAGCGCAATTTAGTTAAAAACTTTCGTTATTGGCCCCCAGACGATCAACATCCTGAATTAGCTCAAACGCCAGCACCTGAACGCATCTTGATGCTGAATCGCGAGCTGATTGCTTTAAACAGTCAATACTGGATGCAGATTTCGATTGCCTTAGAGCAGATCCGCTGGGTCAAACCCTGGACCAGCCCGCGCAGCCGTCAGCGTCTTCAAGCGGCAGACGCTCCCCGTTCTGATTCGGCTGCTTTAAGTCTGCTGCGCCGGATTACTTTTTTAAAAACCGCCAGCCGTGAGCTTTTGCTGACGCTTGAGCCCTTTTTAAAACCGGTTGAGTTTCAGGCTGCAGATTTGATTGTGCATCAGGGTGAGCTGGGTGCCGTGATGTATTTTTTGCTTGAAGGTCAGGTCGAAGTGCTGAAACAAGGCAACGATAAACCGGTTGCGACACTTGGTCCAGGTAATCTCTTTGGCGAGATGGCGTTGATTTTAAGTGAACCGCGGATTGCCAGCGTACGCGCCAAAACAGTCTGTAAGCTGCTGCAGCTGGAACGTCATGACTTTAATCAGGTGATTGAAAAATATCCTGATCTGGCTGAACAATTGCGCAAACTGGCCCGTGAGCGCAAAGCCTTGACCCATGGCTATAACCACCAATTGCAGCAAGAGGTGATGCGCAAGGTCAAAACCCGCATGGCGATGACCAAACTGCGTGAACTGGCCTTTTTTAACCAGAGTGATCAAACGGTTTTAGAAGCTCTAGCTGACGCGATGCGCCCGGTGGCCTTTATGCCGCGCCATGTGATTTTTAGCGCGGGTGAATCAGGCGACACGATGTATTTTATTACTCGTGGCCAGGTGCAGGTCTATTTAGAATCTGAGTCTGAACCTGTGGCGAGTTTACAGGCCGGTGATGTCTTTGGTGAGATGGCTTTGTTATTAGACAGAGCCCGTAGTGCAACCATACGCAGCGATAATTATTGCCAGTGTTTTGAACTTGATCGCGCTACCTTTGAGCATATTGCTGGTCAGCATCCAGCCTTTCAAGAGCAGCTTAAAAATTTAGCGGCTCAGCGCAATGAGCATAATCAAGATCTGCTTGATATCCGCCAGTTAGCAATTGAAGAAGCTGACTTTTTGGCTGCTGCCCATGCCGGCGTTGCGGCTGAACTTGAGGCTGCTTTTGCAGGGGCAAAGATTATGGGCTCAGCGCCGCATATGGTCTGTCATTTGATTAGCCCTTTACAAGAAACACTGCTGGCTCTGGACGGCGAAGGCCAGATTCTCTGGCGCACGGGCCCTGAACTCAAGCTTTTTCATCCCTTTCGTGTCCATGTGGGTGATGAAATTGCCTGGATTACGGATACCGGCAATGATCGGATTTTAGCGATCGAGCTTGAAAACCGTGAAGTCTTGCGTGAATGGGGTGATCATCTGGTCTCGTTGTCTCAGCCCCGCAGCGCGGTGCCAACTGAAAATGGCAATCTGCTGATCTGTGATGAGGGCCATCAACGGCTGATTTTAATGGGGCCCAGAGGCGAGCTGCTCTGGGAATATACTCATCCTCACGATATTCTCAGCCCGTTTTATGCAGAGCAGACTTCTTCAGGGTCAGTACTGTTCTGCGATAAAGCGCTGCAGATGGTGCTGGAAATTGACCCGCGCACAAAACAATTACTCTGGTCATATGGCAGTCTGCTAATTGCCGGTGATGGCCCGAATGAACTCTGTGAGCCCGGCTGCGTACGACGTTTGTCTAATGGCAGCACTTTAATTGCTGATACTGGCAATGATCGCCTGCTGCTGATCAGCCCCCAGGGCCAGCTATTGCGCAGCTATCGCGGTAGTCCTGAAATCCCTTTACACCGTCCGATTCACTGCGAGATGCAGCCCAATGGTGAAGTGCTGGTCTGGAGTGCGGTCAGTGATGAAATTGTCAGGCTGGATTTAGCCGGAGATCCGGTTTGGATGGCGAGGTTGCCGCAAGTGGTAGGTGGTAGGTGGTAGGTCAGCGGGGCTGGCCGGTTTAGGAGACTTGAAGGAGTGGGAGCTGTTTTTTACCTCCTCGATTGCTAGAAAGCCCGCTCGTCCTGAGCAGCCAGGCTATTTAAAACTGCAGCAGTGTCTTTAACTAAACCGCGCCAACATGCGCTCTCAACCGTTGTCCACAGGCCAGCTCCCACCCTCACCTTGACACTCCCTGCTGCCCTTGCTACCTTTTCAAAGCTGACAATTTTTATCGGCCCGCTTTGACGCTTTGTGGGCCAGGACGTGAAATGTGTTTGATCAACTCTCTGTTTTTGTCTGTTGCTGCCAGCCGGTTGAAATGAGCCTGAGATGAGCTTAAATCGACGACATTATCTGTGTTTGACGCCCCGAGATCGCAATCTTCAGCCGACACCGACCCAGCTTAACGCTTTACTTGATCAATTAATTGAGGCTGGGGTCCTGATTCGAGACCCCCATTTTGATGCCCCAGATCATTCCCTTGTGTTTGACCCACCCGATACGACTGAACTCAGCCAGAAACTTCAGGCTCTGAGTGAGCAATATGGGCCGTTTGATTCAAAAGGCTCCAATCGGGATTATCGCTTACATGCTGCCCGCTGTCCCGTGGAGGGCCTGGAGGCAATTGATTTGCATCAGCCGCGTAAGCTGATGGCTTTTGCTGATGAGATTGAGCGTGAGATTCTGTTTGCGGATCATCCCCGTTATTCGTTTTATCCAGGCAAAGTCCAGACGCCGATTCGCGACTGGTTTTTGCCGCGTGAGCCGGTGACTGAACGCCATCAGCTGATTGAAGCCATTGCTGAGTCCTGTGATCAGCTCTGTATTGAGCTCAATCGCTCTTCTTATCAGGGCTTGATTCAGGCTGCCCGTATGGGCCGTCTGCGTCCGTCTGAGTATGTCAGCATTGAGCGCTCAGGGCCACCGATGCTCTATATCGTCAGTGGGCTACACAGCTATTCTGATGTAGAAGCAGCCGGGCATGTACATGTTGATAGCGCTGACCCACGCCAGATTGCCTCTTTTGGCGAAATGGCCCGCATTAACCCCGATCAGCGCGAGCAAAAGGGCTACGTGCATCGGCGCTTTTTTAACACCACCCCAGATTCACTCTGGTCACGTTTTTCGATTACCCAGATCTGTGCCTTTAAACCAGACCTGTCTGAGTTCCGCCAGTCTTCGAGTTATCACAGCATCGCCAAGGCGATTAAAGATGTTCTCGAACAAAAAACGGATTTTCACTATCTTGAAGCCTGAGTTTAAACAGTCAGCATCAAGCTTTTGCGAAAGGAGAAAAAATGTATAACATACAACCGCCTCTGTTTCCTGAGACTATCTCAGATGATGATGGTGTGTATTCCTCCGTCAAAGTTGATGGTTTTGCTGGTCTCCAGATTAGAAATGGTATTTATGGTGATCTTTCTAGCAGCGAGAAATAAGAGGGGATTGTACATTTTCACTGGGATAAGGAATTAACAAGAGAGCAGTTTTCTCGAACAATTGAATTTATCTGTAAAAATGGCGCTGCTCTGCTTGAAAAGGCTTTGATTTCTTTTGTGGATGAGTATACAGAAAGGCAGGAGTACTGG
>CAJYHH010001186.1 GCA_913773825.1 Candidatus Sericytochromatia bacterium
TTTCTGATTGTTGATTTTTTAATCTGTATCGGTGTCTTAGCTTATCTCTTTAAAAAGCCAAAGCGCTCGTAGCGAGTGGCTGCTTGCTAACAGCAGATTTATAGCTCTTCATCTCTCCTTTTAAAACTCACCACCCACCACTCACCACCCATAACGCCGACAAAGTCGGCATCCCCCTTGCTATAATACGCCCGCAACCTTGATTACGGAGTCCATCCCATGTCCCTGACCAAATCCCTGCTGATTGCTTCTGCCATGCTGCTTATAACCACGTTGAGTGCCTGTACCTCTCAGACCCCGGTGACGGCAGATCCCAATAATCCCAACCTCAACAAAGTTAAGTTTTCTGAAGTCAAAGATGCCAGTGCCCAGACCACTGATTTTGATACAGGTCTGTTGTCAAGCTCACTGGCTGTTGGACTTGGCCAGGATTTTCTGACTATTAATGCGGCTCCCAGCTCTGCGGCTCAAAATCGCCTGCTGACCATTACTTTGCGCACCCAGCCCAATCAGATTAAAGTGGGCGCGACTTTTCCTTTGGGGGCTGAAGATAAAACCGGTGTGGTCAACGCGACTTATTTTCAAACCAGCAGTATTTTGCTGACGCATGCCTTCAGAGCCAAATCTGGAACGCTGACAATTGATCGCATTGGTGGCACGATTACGGCGACCACCGTGGATTTTTCTATTAAAGACGCCAAAATGGAACCGACCAAGCCTGAACTGGGTACCGGTTCTTTTGTGCTGAATTTTCAGGGCCAGCCTGCTCGTCCATGATCATTCTGCATCATCTGAATAACTCCCGCTCCCAGCGCATTCTCTGGATGCTTGAAGAACTCGAAATTCCCTATGAAGTCAAGCGCTATGAGCGCAATCCAGCGACGGATCTGGCCCCAGACAGTCTCAAAAAAGTCCATCCATTGGGTAAATCACCGGTGATTCAAGATGGCAACTTGACTCTGGCTGAGTCCGGCTTGATTCTGGATTATCTGGCGCAGAAATACGCCAAAAACCGTTTGATGCCCGAAGCGGACAGCCCGGCTGCCTGGCAGTGTAAGTACTGGCTGCATTACGCCGAAGGCTCACTGATGCCCGTACTACTGGTCAAACTGATCTTTCTCAAGATCATCAAGGCGCCCCTGCCGTTTTTTATTAAACCAGTGGTTAAGGGCATTTCGGCTCAGGTTCATAAAACCTATATCAATCCAAATCTGCGCACCCATCTGGAATATATCGAAAAACATCTGGCTGCCCACGGCTGGTTTGCGGGTAAAAACTTTAGCGTGGCGGATATTCAGATGAGCTTTCCGCTAGAGGCAGCCAGTGCCCGGCAGTCCTTAGTCGGTGAGTACCCGAATATTCGCGCCTGGCTGGCCAAGATTCATTCGATGCCAGCTTATCAGCGTGCTTTAAAAGCTGGCGGCGCTTACGATTACGCCTAAGCCATCGTCTGGGAGTGCCGTCTGGTCGGTCTCTCTGAAGTTTGCTATCGTGTCCTCACAGAGCGAACCAGATCTCAATCAGAGGTGAGATATGACAAACCAGATTGAAACTCGTTTATTGGGGCCAGCTGACACAGAGCTGCTGAAGCGCGTCAATCCGGATGTCTTTGATCATGAAGTCAGTGCGCGTTGGTGCGCTGAGTTTTTGGCTGATTCCCGACATCATTTAGCGGTGGCCATTGCAGATGAGATGGTGGTTGGCATGGCCTCAGCCGTGCATTATGTTCATCCCGACAAAGGGCCAGAACTCTGGATTAATGAAGTTGGGGTGGCTGCTTCTTATCAACGTCTGGGCCTGGCGAGTCAACTGATCAATTTGCTGTTTCAACGTGCTCGGGAGCTTGGCTGTACAGAAGCCTGGGTCCTGACTGATACTGACAACATCGCTGCGCGGGCGCTTTATGCCTCTGTGGGGGGCCAGGAGTCTCAGACGGTGTCTATCACCTTCCCGC
>CAJYHH010001187.1 GCA_913773825.1 Candidatus Sericytochromatia bacterium
CCTAAACCGACCATGCTGTTCAGCAGATTAGAAGTCTGGCTGCTGCCCAGCTGCAGGCCCCGCATGGCAAGCTGGGTGCCCAATAGCGTGCTAATCCCCAATAACAGCGGAATTGAGGCTGCTGTCAGGCTGCCAAAGCAGGAAATTAATACAAAAAACGCCAGTAACAAGCCCCAGATCTCTGATCGCCGGGTGTCTTTGCTGCTGGCATGGGTAATATCATAGATAAAGGCCTGCTGGCCTGTAATCAAAGCCTGAGCTCCGCTTTGTTGACGCCAGCTTTTAAGCCGTTCACGCAAACGGGGTACCTGTTGTTCGACTTCATACACAGACAAAGCCGGATCTAACTGTAGAGCATAGAGCCGATGCTGATGATGGCTTTGAGCAGGAATCTCCTGAATCCGGCTAACAGGCTTTTGACTTAGCTGCTGAAGCAGTTCAGGTGGAGCAGGTCTGTCGAGAACCAGCGCCAGCACACTTTCCTGGCGCAAGCCAAAGTGTTCTCTTAGCACCTGCTGAACTTCTGCTGCCGGGCCTGTTTTTAGCTCACCAGCCGCCATTCTGGGTAAAGGCCGTGGATCTAAAATCAAGCAAGCGGCTCCCAGCGTCCAGCACAGAATCAGCGCCAACAAAGCGCCCAAACGCCAGCGGGGAGCCGTTTGTTTCATATCAGGGAGAACTGGCATGCCTGACGATGCGCTTACCGTCAGCCTGGGTATAAACCACTAGCTTGAGGGTGCTGCCAGGCTCAGGTGGACGTTCATAAACCATCACGTGGGCCTGGGTACCATCTGGCAGCTTAAGGCCCACTTTAAAGCGTTTGGACTGGCTGGGATCTTTAACGGGTAAAGCCTCAATTGACTGAACCCGGCCATTCACTTTATCTTCACTGACAATTTTGCCACCCTCCATCACCATGCCCATCCAGACCAGCGCTGGAATAAAAAGCACAGCAAATCCAAGCATACCGCCACGTCGCATCATCAGACGTTTATAGTCTCAATCTGTTTCATTTCGGCTAAACGGCGCTGACGCCAGTCCATCAGCCAGGCATGGGGCCCGTTGTAGTCAAACAACTTTAAACGGTCAGCATTATTGAGATGCCCCAGCAGCGTTAAATCCGCCAAAGTCATCTGATTACCAACAAAATATTCTTTGCCGCGCAGCTGGGCTTCAAGTCGGCCCAGGACATCATTCACACGCGCTTCAAGTTTGGGCAAATCAGCTGCGGTCAGCTTGTTTTTACGCACACTGCGGCTTAACATCAAGGGCACAATTTTGTCTTTGTGTTTGTCTAAGGCCGCAATCCCAGTGGTGACATTGGGATCGTCAATCACGGACTGCGGATTTAAAAACAAGCTGAGATAAGCCAATTTGCCAATTGCTGGCTGCAGGCTTTCATCCAGCCAGTCTTCAATCAGCAGCACCTGCTCCCGCTCAGAGCGCTCAGCAGGCAGGGTAGCGGGCTCAGGAAAAGCCTCTTCAAGGTATAGCGCAATTGCGCTGGAATCTGCGATCACCTGGCCTTTGTGGCGAATATAGGGCACTTTATTTTGCCCAGATAGCCGTAGGGTGTAGTTAGAGTGTAAGATCGGCGTCAGCTCTACAACCTGATAAGGAATCTGTTTAAAATCCAGAATCTGACGGACTTTGGCACAGAAGGGTGAGTACTCAAACTGATACAGAATAACAGTATCATCATTTGCAATCGGCTGTTGAGGTTCAAGCCCTTCTAGTTTTTTACGCACATAATAAGCACTTGCCGCCCCACCTGCCAGTAGGGTCAAAACACGCATCACACTCATCTATAGCCTCCAGAAAAACAGCTTCTGTTAGTGTAGCAGAACCAGCAAAGCTGGCGTTTTGGGTTAAGTGCTTGTAGCAGAGCCGTAGGCGATTCGATTAGCCGTTGCAGCTTTGCTGCTTACGGA
>CAJYHH010001188.1 GCA_913773825.1 Candidatus Sericytochromatia bacterium
TGGAATCAGTTCATGAGTCAGAGCCTGATAACGCGGTGGGCTCATTTTATGGGTTTTAGGCAGATTGACCCAGAGCTGCACAGAATGTAACTTACCGCCGGCTGCGGCAAATTCACGTTCATGAAACTCTTCATGCAGAACACCTGAAGCAGCCGTCATCCATTGGACTTCGCCAGGGCCAATCACGCCACTATTGCCTGCTGTATCACGATGGGCTACTTTGCCTTCCCAGACTAAGGTGACGGTTTCAAAGCCGCGATGAGGGTGAGCACCAACGCCGCGCTGAGCTGTCGTTGGTGGGTACTGGTAGGGCGGATGGTAGTCCATCATGAGAAACGGACTCACTTCCTGAACCAGGCGATTGCCGCCAGGAAAATAATTTTTGACTTTAAAGCCATCACCTACCATATGCGGGGGTGGGCCTTGATAAACCCCTTTAATGCTGCGTTGAGTCATCGGAAACCTCCTTAAAAATTAATTCAATATTTAATATTTCAAGTTTAAAATAAAAATCAAAATTTTTCAAGTGAGAGTTGATTTGGGAATTTAGTCAGCTAACATAGGCACAAACTGGACTTCGGCTAGCTGCTGATAAACAAGGGTCTTGTTCTGTTTTTTGCCCCTTAGCAAATGCTGGGTTTCGTTCTGATTACCAACTGGCGCAATAAATAAGCCTGCTTCAGACAATTGTTGTTCAAGCGCTTTGGGTATTTGCGGTGGCGCAGCGGTCAGAATCACCCGATCAAAAGGGGCGGCCTCTGGCCAGCCCAGGTAGCCGTCTCCTACACGTAAATGAACATTCTGGCAGTTAAGTTGCTGAAGGACTTTAGCAGCGCGTGCTGAGAGGCCTTGTATCCGTTCAATGGACCAGACTTCTTTGACCAGACGCGAAAGCAAAGCTGTTTGGTAACCTGAGCCTGTACCGATCTCAAGCACCCGTTCACTGCCACTGAGCTCAAGTAACTGGGTCATCCATGCAACTAATGAAGGCTGTGAGATGGTCTGTTGATCGCTGATTGGCTGGGCGCTGTCGCTAAAAGCCTGCTCTAAAGGCAGTTCTGGCACAAAGATATGCCGCGGAATAGAATCAAGGGCGGTCAGGACAGTCAGATCTGTTAGAACGCGATAACCCTGAAGTTTTTTCATCAACCGCTGATGATAGTTTTGCCAGTCACTTGAGGGTGGTTTCATGCTTGCCTCATTTTTTTAGCTGAATCGTTAATCGTTTGCTTAATAATGAGCTTAGCTGAAGCTACGTTAAGCTTTTAACAAAAGAATAATTCCGAGCTAAAAGTTCCAGGAAAATTATTATTTTTTAGGCCTGTTTTTTTAATAGTAAACAGCTCTGGAAGCTTCTGTAGCGAAAATGTCGACATGAACCCTTATCAACTCGCGGTTCAAAATAGCCCCGATCCTTATCTCTATTTCAGCTCAACGGGCCAGGTTCTGGATTTTAATCCGGCGCTTTGTCGTTTGCTTGGTTATGAGCCTGAAGAGCTTTTAACACTTGATTTTCAGTCATTATGCACACAAGCTTCCGAATGGCTGACCGCTTGTTCTGATGAGCGCGTCTCGCTGATTCTCAAAGCGCGTGATGGCCGCTTATTAGCCTGTGAAGCCACACCTGTACGAGATTCTGAAAGTGGGCTACATCTCTTTTTACAGTGCCGACCTGAGCGTTTTGCTCCTGATCGGGCTGGTGAATTATTGGCTCGTCTGAGCCATGAGTTACGCACGCCCCTACATGCTGTGTTGGGTTTTGGCCAGTTACTCGAACGTGAGCTGGCTGAACCCAGCCAACAGGCTCAATTGGCGGCTTTGCTAGACAACGCCCGTGGATTACTCAGCGTGCTTGATGGGCTGCTGGCCGAAGCCTCTACAGCTCAGCGTCCATCTGGCTGGGGAGCCGGTCTGAATCTAGAGGCAGAACGATCCGCTGTAACTGAGCCAGATTGGTCATCACCGCTGGCCCCCGAGCTGCGGGCCGAGCTTCGTCAATTGCTGATGCCTGACTGGCAGCAAGTTGCTCGTTCGCGTTCTTTTGACCGGATTTTACATTTTGCTCATCAGGTTGAAGGACTGGCGCATCAGCTTAACGCTGGGCGTCTGCTACAATACGCCCGGGAACTTGAGCGCAACTGTGAAATGTTTGATCCTCAGGCTTTGACTCATTTGCTGCGTCAGTTCCCAAGCCTGCTTGAGGAGCCCAGATCTCTGTCACATGAGCCCCGATGAAGCCCGACTGCTGATTGTTGACGATAACCCCACAAACATTCAAATTCTCGCCAGCCTGCTAGGACCAAAGGGTTATTTAATCAGTTTTGCCGAAGACGGTTTTCAGGCGCTTGAACATCTGCGCCAGGAAGCCTGTGATCTGGTGCTGCTAGACATTATGATGCCCGGTATCAGTGGCTTAGAGGTCTGTGCTGAAATGCAAAAGGATCCAGGCCTGGCGCGAATTCCGGTGATTTTTGTAACCGCTTTACACGATCAAGAGACTTTGCTTAAAGCTTTTCAGGCGGGTGGAGTGGATTATCTAACCAAGCCCTTTATCGCTCAGGAACTGCTCGCAAGGGTTCAGATTCATTTGCGACTGCGCTACAGTGAAAACCGCCTGCGCAGCTTGCTGGCCATGCGTGAGCTGATGATGTCGAGCTTATCTCATGATTTACGTGGGCCAATTGGCACATTGGCAACGATGCTTGAGCTGATTCTGCAACAGCCCATGCCGCCTGAACGCAGTGAAAAAATGCTAACGAGTTTAGCGCTTTCTGCCCGCCGGACTTATGATCTTTTAGAAGATCTGCTGACTTGGTCACAAGCGATTAGCGATGAGCTGCCTTTTCATCCTGAGACCCTGGATCTGAGGCCTTTGGCTCAAGAGTGCCTGGATGTTTATCGGATTCAGGCTGAATCTAAACAGATCAGCCTAAAACTAGAGCTGTTAGATGAACAATTGATCTTTGCAGATGCTAATCTGGTACGAACGATTTTAATTAATCTGCTGGGCAATGCGATTAAGTTTACGCCAGCTGGTGGAAAGGTCAGCTTGGAGGTCGAAAGACTTCCCAATCAGATTTGTTTACTGGTTTGTGATACGGGTCTTGGTGCGCCAGCTGAGCTCCTGCGTCAGCTTGAACGCAATCAGCCGATTGTCAGTCGTCCAGGCACGCGTGGTGAAAAAGGCACAGGCATGGGGCTTAAAATCTGCCAGGAATTTGCCGCCCGCCACGGTGGCCGAATCGAAATCCGGCCAGTGTCGCCAGGCAGCTGCTTTGGCTTGGTTTTGCCCCAGCCTCAATCTGTCTGAAGCCTGCTCAATTTGAGTCGGCTTGAGGCATTAGTTATTGCTGGGTAGATCGGCTAATAAAGTCTGGACTTCACTGTCCTCAGGATCTAGCTTTGCCGCACTCTGCAGTGATTTTTGGGCTTCTGCTATCTGGCCCAGTTCAATCTGGCAAAGTGCCAGGTTGTAATAAGTCTGGCTATTTTCGCCATGGCGCAGCGATGCTTTATACAAATCCTGAGCACGTTCGGGATTACCCGCTAAGCGCCAGCTTTCAGCTAATAAAATTTCACGATTAAATAGGCCATAAAGGTCGTCATTAGAACGTTCTAGCCATTTGATCGCGTCAGCATAACGCTCTTGATTAAGTAAACAGACCGCCAATAAATATTGCAGGGTGCCGTCACTAGGGCGATAGTTTAGGGCACGCTGCAGACTGCGGCCGGCTTCTTCAAGGCGTTCAGCCTGCATCAGAGCATGGCCGCCTTCTAGCAAGGCATGGCTGATCTCATTACGCGGATAGTCAATAAAGTCCTGTTTAAACTGGGCTGACAGTTTATCGGGGAGTTCATCACCACAGTAGACGAGCAGGCTGTGTAAGGCCTGGGCTGGATCTGAAGTCCGGCAGGTGCTTAAACCCTGTAACTCCATCAACGCTTCAAATAAAGGAAAATTAACCGGATGAGCCAGACTCTGGCCGTGATGGGTGGCGCTTTCTGGATTGAGCCCGCGCATCCAGTCAGCATCGGCATAAGCTTTGTCTGAGACCAGCACAACCCCTTCAGGGCAGGTTAGTTTGACCATTTCACCTAAGGCATTTAAAGCGGGGGCTGAATAACCCAGCGAAGCCTGGGGCCATTGAGCGGTCAGATTGCGAATCGCCTGTAAATGCATGTCTGAATTAAAGAGGGCTTTTGTGTCGATCTGCTCAAAAAAGTGCTCGGGCCGGATTTGTTCACGCGGCGGAGTCTGCTGACGTCTAAACAAAGGATCCCCGATCAGACTGCTCACAGTTGCTTGTAAGCTTTCTGCCTGGTCAGATCCCAAGGCTTTAGCCCAGGCCTGGGCGAGCTGAGTTTCTAGCCAGATTCTAAAATCTTCGTCTAAAGGCGGCAGATTTTTATCAAGTGCATCAGCGACTTGATCCTGAGCCTGTTGTAATGCATAAAACATTTTGTACTGAGCATGATCCGGTGTCAGATGATCAATTAAACGATAGCTTCTTAGTTCAGCCGCAATTTGTGCACTAAAGCCGGATAATTGATCGGGCGTGGGTTGTTCACCCAGTGGTAGCCAGTCTAGACGCGTAATTTGGCGTAGCCATTGCTCTTGAGGGGTGTTTTCTGGGTCGACCTGGCGAATCAGGACAGCAGTCGGCAAGGTGCTAAAAAAATAATTGGCAATGATTAACTGAAATCCATTTTCAGGCATCTCTACGGTCTGGCCATTGAGATCCTGAGCCTGTTGAGGCTGTTCGCCATCTATTTGGCACAGTCGCAATTGACCTTGTTGAAGCCAGTTGGCAAAAGCGGCTTGTTCACTAAGAGACTTAAGCGTTTCGTGAGAATAATCGCTTAGCCAATAATCAATGTGCGGTAGCAGTTCTGGAGCGATTTGGGCCAGTTCCGTTAAAAAATTATAGGCAAAGACGCCTGAGCCTGCCCCTAATTCAAGAATTGTCAAACGGCTGGGAATTTGGACTGGTAAAGAAGCCTGTAGCAAGCGTACAGCTTGACCCGCCAGACAGGGATTAGAAGTAATATTGCTGGGGACTTCCTGTCTTAAAAAGGCGCCTAAGCCCTCTTGTTGATAATACTCGCGATGTAAACGCCAGAGCAGAGATTGCTCGTAAGGGACGGCTGCTTCAAGTTCAATTCGGATGGTCTGTAAATGAGAATGTGTCTGGTTCATCTGGCTAGTTTAGCTTGTTTTTTGTGGAATGGTAGCTAGCTTGAAGAACTGTATTTAGGCTGAGATGGTTAGCGTTTTGGCCATAAGCTCAAGACCAGGTTCATATAGATGACTGAATGCTTCCCCGCCATAGCGAATGATCTCTGCTCTTTTCGCGCTGATTGTTTGGTAGTGATGACGCAGATAAAAATTTCGCGCCCAATCAGCTTGATGATGAACAAGTAATAACATGTGCTCAAAGCCTTGTTTTAGATAATCAGACTCAAGTAATTTCAGGGCGGTACTGCCGAATCCTTGGCGCTGCTGGCCGGGTAAGAAATACAGCGCTGCCATATAGGCTTGTTTGGGGTTCAGGGCCCCAATCCCCGCAAATCCCACTGTTGTTTTAACAGGCTGATTGCTGAACTGAGCGTTTTCAAAAATCCAGCCTTCAAGTCCAGTGGCATTGAAGCTCAGGCCCTTGTCTGTCAGAATATCCATATTCTGAATATTCGCCTCAAAGCTGCCCGGCATCAGGTGCTGATACAGGGGCAAAGCTGCAGTAAAAAGCTCGCGGATAAAAGCATTGTCGTTAAGCTGGGCAGGACGTAGGCTAAGCATCGTCCCATTTTAGCTGAAAGCAGGAGCAAATGAAGCTGTCACTCTGTATGATTGTTCGCAACGAAGCTGAGTTTTTAGCCCGTTGCCTGAACAGCGTGGCAGATCTGGTTGATGAAATGATCATTGTCGATACGGGTTCGATTGATCAGACGATCAGTATTGCTAAAGGCTTTGGGGCGCAGGTTGTTCAGATTGAGTGGCCTAATGATTTTGCTGTTGCGCGGAATGTATCGCTGTCTTATGCGACAGGTGACTGGATTTTAGTCTTGGACGCTGATGAATATTTAGATCAGGCTTCTCAGCGGGTCTTAGCTGCATTTAAAGCTCAGCCGCCACCGCCAACGCGCTTTCGGCTGAAAGTCGTTAACCCTGATGCTCAAGGTGAGATTACACGGATCTATTATATGGATCGTTTGTTCCCTCGGCGCGAAGGGATTTTTTATATTGCGCCGCTGCATGAATATGTGATTGATACTCACGACCGACCCACTCCCTCTGCCGATTTTTTTGAGCTGGTGATTCAGCATGTGGGCTTATTGCCTGAGCTGATGCAAAGCCGCCGTAAGCTTGAGCGCAACCGCAGTGTTTTAGTTGACGCGCTTAAGCGTTTTCCAGATGACTTACATTGCCTTTATCACCTGGCGGGAGTCACCATTGCCTTAGGCGATCACACGCAGGCTTGGCCTTTATACCAACGTTTATTAGCTGCTTTTCGAGAGCCTCCAGGGCCTGATCATCTGTTTTTTTCTTTGGCGGTGATTGAGTCGATGGCTTGTTTAGAGTGTTTGCGACAGGTACCTCAAGCCTTGGATTTAGGTGTGATTTACCAGTCTTCAGCAGAGCATCATCCAGATTATTGGCTCTTGCGGGGGCATTTAAGCAGGCGTCTGGGAAATTATGAAGCCGCTCGCAGCTGCTTCTGGCGCTGCCTTAACATTGATGAGCGAACGCTTGAGCAGCCTTACCGGCCAGTCAGCTTAAATCTTTTGCCTTTACTGAAATTGCTTCATCTTAACCGGGCTCTTTCCTGTCATCCGGGTTTATTAGCTGAGCGTCGTATTCAAGCTCGGCAAGAGTTCCGGGACGTGATTCGGCGTTTATTATTGCTCTGGCCAGCTGGTAATCTTCAGACCCTGAGTCAGAATCTGTATTTATTATTGGCTGAAGCGGTTCTGACAGAAGCAAATCCTCAGCACAGTTATCTTAGCCTGCTTCCGCCAAATCCTTCCGACCTGGCTAAAGAAGTTATGCAAGTGCTTGGCTTTTTTCAGGCAGATTTTACAGCCTTGCTTGAACTGGGCCAGCCAATCACTCATTTGCTGGAGCTGCCAGCAGATGGTCTGGCCTTAGCGGAGCAGCTCAAGCGTCAGGGTCACGATTTTAAAGCTGTTTCGCTGTTGCATCTGGGTGCGCTTTATTATCAGCGCCCAGATTGGGTAATGGTGTTAGCTGACTGGATTACACAAACGGGTAGCAAAGTTCGGGCGCGTCAGATTCTGATTGAGGCCCGGCTTGCTTTCCCTGAAAATCCATTGCTGGCTGAACTCAGTGCTCAGATTTGAGTTCAGCCAGTTTATGAGGCTTATGTAGGGCTTAGCTGGATTTTAGTTCGGAAACAAAACGCTGAGTGATCAGTTGGGGACGTGTAATCGCTGAACCCACCACCACCGCATGGGCGCCATAATGTAAAGCTTTATGCGCTTCTTTTGGGGTCCAGATTCGACCTTCCATAATCACAGGAATCCCCGCGCGTTTAACCAGAGCCTGTAATAAATCATAATCAGGGCCTGTTTGTTTGGAGCTATTGGCGGTATAGCCTGATAATGTTGTACCCACGCAGTCAAACCCCAGTTCAACTGCTCTGAGGCCTTCATCCAGATTTGAGACATCTGCCATTAAGCTGACGCGACCTTTAAGAGCGGCAACAATTTCTTCTAAACTTTCAGCTGGACGGGGGCGATCTGTGGCATCAAGTGCAATTATTTCTGCTCCAGCGGCTAACACTGCTTCTGCTGACCCCAAGGTTGGGGTAATATAGACTTCGGAGTTTTTGTGAACTTGTTTCCAGATTCCGATTACGGGCAGGTTGACGCGTTGGCGAATAAATCTGATCGTCTCGGGACTATTTAGACGCAGAGCCTGAGCTCCGCCGAGGTGAGCCGCCTCGGCCATACCGGCCGCAAAATCGAGGTTATAAAACGCCTCATCGCCGTCCGGTTGGCAAGAAACGATCAGGGTTTGGTGAATTTGATTTAGATTAAACAAACTTTAACCCTATCTAATCTTTCTCTTTAATTTAGACCCACAAGATTGGGCCACCGACAACTATAACAAAGAGAGCAAAGGCAATTATGGTAGAGGGATAGAAAAATGAAGAAGCAAATCAAACTCGGTCGCAACCTGATTCTGAGCGCCATCAGCGCCAGCGTCATCCTGACTGGCTGCGGCAACGGCCGGACTCCCGCCGTGACTGATGCTGGTACCGGTGGCCAGCCCGCCGCTGCTCAGCCCGACCTGACCTCTCCTGCCGGCACCAATTTTGGTGATGTCGGTGGTTATGACAATACCCTCCCCCAGCCTTTGCCTGCTGATCAAGCTCCTCAACAGCCCCTCGACACTCCCGAGCCTTTGCCTGCTCCCAGCAATCCGGTTCAGCCCGGCGAGCCGATGGTGCTCCGCGCTGTCAGCAATACCACAGCTTTTGCCGTTCCTCGCTTCAGCAAGTGGTTCCAGGTTAATGGCCTCTATGTTCACGTCAACCTGACCTGGCAGCCTGTTAACGGTGCTGCTGAGTACTGGGTTTTCAAAGGTCGTATCCCTCAGTTCCAGGAAGCTCGCCGCGAGCTGGCTCACGCTATTGTTCCCGCCGGTTTTGCCGGTAGCGGTTACAAAGACGGCATCGAGCCTCCTAATCTGAAAACCGGTAATATCCTCGACCGCCTCAAGCGCGTTGTCAACATGGTTGCCAACCGTCCTGGCGTGACCTATGAATTCAAAGTGATTGCGGCTGATGCTAACGGCATCCCGATGTCTGAGTCACCTGTGGTTCAGACCGTGCCCCTGCCAGGTATCTCTTCTGCAACGCTTGATCCGGTTGAAAACAACGGTGTCTCCAGCACCCGCACGCCGCTGTTTACCTGGAAAGACGCTGCACAGGGTGTTCGTCCTGACGGCTACTATGTCAGTATCTTCCCCTCTGTTCAGTTCACTCAGGAAACGCTGCCCCCCACTTCACTGGCCTACTGGACCACTTTCCGTCCCGTTGGCAGCAACCTCGCTCGTTATGGTGAAGACAGCGCTAACCTGACTTCTTATCAGGGAACCCGCCCCTTTGACATCACCTTTGACCTGGGTGCTGCTAAAAACTACTCCTGGTCTGTCATCGGTGTTAAAACCGACACTGGCGATATGCGCACCGCTAACGCCATCTCACGCAGCTGGAGCGGTTTTGGTCACTTCCAGATTGCTGCTAACGCTCCTGCCGCTCCTGTTCGCCAGGTTGCTTCTCAGAGCTACGGCGCTTACAACGCTCCCCGTGCTCAGCAGCAGACTGCCGCTCCTTACGGTCAGACGAGCTATCCTCAGCAGCAACAGCAGCAGGCTCCCCGTTATCCCCAGACTCAGCAGCCCCAGCAGCCCCAGACTCAGGCTCCTCGTTTTTAGTCCAGATTGATTCAGTCTGGATCGACGTGAATGAGTTAAAATAAACTCAAAGCTATTGAGAGGCAAAAAACGATGAAAACGCTTAGAATCTTCTTTCTGATTCTGGGCGTTTTCGTGCTGAATAGCTGTGGCAACCCTAACGCCCCAGTCCTTGAAGGTCTACCCGCGAAGCTGACAGTTCGGGTTGTCAATCAGTCCAGCGGCCAGCCTATTCCCAATGCTCGCGTCTCGCTTAAAAAAGATTCCCAGCCTATTTCGGGTGATCAAGCCAGTGGGGCTGATGGCTCAGTGGTGTTTCCTGTAAAGACGGGTGACGGCTATAAAGCTTTTGCTGGCAATGTAGCGGGCTTTTCACCGGGTGCTTCACCTTCAATTAAGCTGACTGGTGATCAGGAAGTTCAGATTCTGATGACGCCAAGCGTTAATCAAGGTGCTGGTCTGGTCGCGGGTTCGGTTAAAGATGCCAGTACTCAGGCGCCTTTAGCAAGCGTCACCGTCACCCTTAATTCAGGTGGGGGCGTTGCGGCTCAGCGTGCTGGCCGTGCTGTACAGGCTCAACGTGTTGCGACACCTTATCGAATTATGCAGGCGGGTGTTGCGGTCCAGACCGATCAATCAGGTCAATTTACTTTTAAAGACGTTCCCCCAGGGATGTATCAGGCCAGTTATCAACTTAATGGTTATCAGACCGTTACTCGAGATGTCACCGTTAATCCTGGCGACAGCACCGCAATTGAAACGGTCTTTATGTCAAATGGTGTGGGTGGCAATACTCCAACAAATCCGAGTAACCCCAGCACGCCAGGTAACCCTGCTACTCGTGGTCAGTTATTGCTGGTTGAAGCGGGTCGCGCTCTTCAGTTAAGCGCACAGTCTCCACAGCCAGTCTGGCGCTATCTCAGCAGCGGGATTTCAGGCGCAACACGTCTGCCAGATGGCAATACAGTGGTGTCTGACGAGCAGTTGCATCAAGTTTGGGTGATCGGGCCAACAGGTGAAGTAGTCTGGAATATGGGAACTTCAATTGGTTTGTTTAGCCGATTAAGCGCTCCTGCCTGGGTGGCTGCGGCCCGTGATGGTAAATCATTTTTGATTGCAGATTCTGGCAATAACCGGATTGTTGAAATTGAAAACAATGCTGCAGGCTGGCGCTTTGAGCAAGGGTTGATGAAGCCCCGAT
>CAJYHH010001189.1 GCA_913773825.1 Candidatus Sericytochromatia bacterium
TCAATGATTGGATTAAAGTACTGGGTAAACAATCAGAAAAAGTCTTTACTCAGGTTTTTCAGACTTATTTTAAATCCAGCCGCAGTGAACAAAAAGTATGGGAGCCCACTCTGGCACGGTATCGCCAGATTCTTAAAGCCCATCAACAGGTCAGCAACTGGGATGGCAATACAGCCCAGGCAGCTATTGTCACAACTTTCTTAAATTATCCGGTGCTCTTAGCGCGCCTGGGTCATTTTGGCTGGGCCCAGGATGTGCTCAATTTGCTGTATTTGCAGCTGACTGTTGCGGATACCCACTACCGCTGGAATAATTCTCAAGCACTCTGCAAAGGCCTTGAGTATATCCACCTGACCCAGCTGAGCTTAAAAAAGCTGCCCGAAAGCAAACTGCCCGAAGCTGATAGCTGCCTAAGCGAAATGGCTGGCCTGATTGAGAAAATTGTGCGGGATCTGCGCAATGTCAAAAGCCTCAATAGCCCCAAGTTCCTGCGCTATACCTTTATTGAAGAGCCGGTGTTTTATTTTGTGATGCTGCATGCCAGCAAACATGAGCAGCTCAAACATCACCCCGCTCTACTCCAGCTGATGCCTCAGTTTGAAGCTCAGATGAAAGCCGAGTAACGACCCCGGAAGGGGAGGATGACGCGGATTACACTGAAGCCAGAAACAGCTTTACATTTTTCTCTGCTCCGTGTTAATCCTCTTAATCTTCCCCTTCCGTAAGCCAGACTTCGTTTCATCCCCTTCAACCATGTTATATACTGTAATTTATGCATCAATTGGGTATTAGCTACCAGCCTGACCGCCAGACTAACTGCAAAGCGTGAGCGATACAGCAGCTTATCTCTTATTCAGTCTCGGCTCTTTACAAGCCGCCTTTGCTTTAAGCGAAGTGCGAGAAGTCCTGCCACGGCCAGCTCTCAGCCAACCACCGGGCATGCCTTCCTTATTAGCAGGCCTCGTACAAATAGGTCGTGAACCTTTGCCCGTCATGGATCTGGCCAAGTTACTCGAATTGCCATCCTTGCCTGACACAATTGATCAGCATCTGATTTATTTGCGCCGTCCTGCGATGCTCTGTTTGGTAGATCGGGTACTCGAAATCGCCAAACTTCCTTTACCCAGCGCAGTCCCTGCTGGGCAAACATTTAATGATACGGTGATCGGTCTGGTTGAACATAATCAGCAGCAATATGCTGTGCTGGGTGCTAAACATCTGTTATTGGCGGCAGAATCAGCTCGCATTAGAGACTTTCAGCAAATCCAGGAGCGACGACTTCAACAGCTGGAGTCCGGGTCATCATGATTCAGTTAGGCAATATCAATCCAGAGGGTTTTGAAGCGCTTAAGCATTACTTAATTGCTCAGACAGGCCTGCATTATTATCTTGATAAAGATGAAGAGCTCAGGCATAAGCTGCGTGAACGGATGACCCGGACCCGCTTTACCAATTACCAGGAATACTACGAACATCTAACCAATGCCCCAGGTGGGGGAGATGAACTTGAAGCTCTGATTCAGCATCTAACTATTGGTGAAACCTACTTTTTTCGCTATCGCGAGCAGTTTAGCGCTTTAAAAGAGATTATTCTGCCAGAGCTGATTAAAGCCCGCCAGCAGACAAAACGATTAACCGTCTGGAGTGCTGGCTGCGCTAGCGGTGAAGAAATCTACTCGATTTCAATATTGTTACGCCAGCTTTATCCTGAATTAGAAAGCTGGCAGCTAGATTTATTGGGGACCGATCTGAATATTCAGGCGCTTGAACGTGCTGAAGCGGCTATTTATCGC
>CAJYHH010001190.1 GCA_913773825.1 Candidatus Sericytochromatia bacterium
TAAAGTGCCATCAGACTGAATGACCACAAATTCACCGCTGACTTCATCCCATTTGACAACCAGCAGACGTTTATTGTCGAGATAGTATTGAAGGTCAAAATAATAGGGCACAGTGGATTTTTCAGCAAAGCTGACAGCGCGCACCCGGTATTCTTCAGCTGAGGTAAATTCAGGGCTGAACAAGGGATTAAAGCGGCGGTAGTTGGCAACTAAATTCTGCTCAGCTGTTTGATTCTGGCTGCGTGACCAGCGACCGTTTGGTTGGATCTCTGTCAAGACACGCAATTGAGCGAGTTCTTCGTTTGTCAGACGCACGCCCAGACTGTTAAGTACGGTAGTCATGCCACCGGCTAAATCGGGTGAGTTGCTAGGTGTCGAAGTTGGCCCGGCACTGGGACGACCATCTGGCAGTAAGTCTTCAAACCCTGGCAAAAGCAGGTCATTGGCTGAAGGAGCGATGGCGCGCGGGCTTACTGCACAACTTGCAGCAAGTAAAATGGGTAACAAGTAAAAGCTCAGGCGATGGCTCGGAAGGGTGTAACGCATGGCCTTATTATAGGCTTAAGCAGGCGTGGGGTTGCTAGTGGACTTACAGCCGGATTAAAACCAGCCATGTTACAATACCTGCGATTTCAGGCCCAGTGGGCCACATGGAAGTTGATGTAACGATTATTTTAAATTTAGACTCGCGGTGCAAGGTCTTAGGTCGGTTGCTTTTTAAAGTGCTTGCTAAAGGTCCAAAAGCCGGCGCCGCCCGGAGATTCCCATGAAAAGCATGCTCCATCAACAGTCGTTTTTTAGACTGGTCAGCCCCGAGCTCAGTGAGCTTGAAGCGGTTATTTTACGCGAGCTCGAAAAGTACGATCCCACTTTAGTTGAAGCCGCGATGCATTTGATGAAAGCTGGCGGTAAGCGTCTGCGCCCGGTTATGGTGTTGCTTTCAGGTTTAGCTTGTGGAGATGGCTCTGTGAGCTTAAATCATCATTATTTGGCAATGGCGGTTGAAATTTTACATACCGCTACGTTGATTCACGACGATATTATTGATGCTTCGGCAACCCGCCGCGGTCGCCCAACCGTTAATCATAAATGGGGTCTGCGGACCTCTGTTTTAACCGGTGACTTTTTACTGGCGCGTTCTTGTTATTATATTTCCCTGATTGAAAAAACCCGTCTTAATACGATTTTTTCGCAAATGGTCATGGATATGTGTAATGGAGAAATGTCACAGCTTGAGCGGCGTTACCGCGCTACCATCAGTTATGAACAATATCTCGATCAAGTGCGCAGCAAGACCGCTTTGTTGATGGCGATTGGCTGCCAGGGAGCCGCTATCATCTCTGGCGCGGCAGCTGAGCAGGAGCAAGCTCTGTATACCTACGGCCATGACTTAGGCATTGCCTTTCAGATTATGGATGATATTCTTGACTTTACTGTGAGTGATAGTGAGCTCGGAAAATCAGCTCGTAATGATTTAGTTCAGGGGCAAGTGACCTTGCCAACCTGGTATGCCTTGCAGGATTCGCCTCATGCTGACGAGCTTAGAGCGCTGATTGAAAAGCGTTTTGACGGAGAAGGTGAGATTGAGCGAGGTATTCAGATTGTGCTTGATAGTGGGGCTTTAGCTCGTTGTGAGCAAGAGGCCCGTAATTATGTCAATAAAGCCTGCGCAGCCCTTCAGGGATTGGCTGAAACGCCCGCCCGGTCAGCGCTGGTGGATCTGGCAGAATTTGCAATTCAGCGTAAACATTAGTGTGGTATCTTGATAGGAGGAAGGTTTTACACCGAAGATGATCACAAACGTGTTGGACAGTTCCAGACGCACTTTGGCAGCTTGGGTCTGGGAAGAGTTGGCAGGAATCGAATTCGCCTCCTTTTACGATGCTTTCGGCGGCAACGGACGGGTCGGACAGCTCTTCAAACGTAAGGGCTTTCAGACATTTACCAGTGATATTCTCCAGTGCCATTATTGGCGAGGAGTAGCTACGGTTCAAAACAACCAGGCTATTCTAACCCCAGATCATTTTCGAGTGATCACCGATGTGGTGCATCTGAACCAGTATCAGGATTTTGCCGCCTGGCAAGACCATTACTTTACAAAAGAAGAAGTTCAGCAGTTAGCCGCCTGGTGGCATAACATCGAGGACTCTCGTGATTTTCAGGGCAATCCTGAACTTAAAGCGATTGCCTATACCGCTGTGTATCTTACGATGAGTTACTGGCTGCAGTTTAATCAGATGTATCTGCAAAGCAAGCCTTTACCTGCAACAGAAGTGCTTAAACACTATGTTCAGGTTGTGAATAACTGGGTCATTGATAACCAGATGCCCAATATGGCTTATTATACGGATGCCACGCTCTTGATTGAACAATTGCCTGCAGACGTGATTTTTATCAATCCTCCTTCGATGCAAGGTTTTAGAGATACCAATCGTAAAACTGAATTGGCAGAATGCTGGACTCGCCGTGTGACTCAGATTAATCTGTCTGGATTAGTTCCCTCTGGTGAGCCGCGTTTAGGTCAGACTTTTGAAGACGAAATGACGTATGTCAGCGCTTTGTCTGGCTTTTTAGACCGCTGTACAAATTCACGGATTTGGGTCATTGCCCATTCTGATCGTCTGGGTATCACGCTTCCTCAGCTAGAGTCGATCGTTGAAGAGCGTCGTAGCATCTGGAAACGCGCTAGCTTTGATGTGCCTTTCCCGATTGCGGGTGAAACGATTACGGATCGTGAAACCCTGCTGTTTGCGGTGGCTGAATGAACTTTAGCGGACGTATAGCGGATTTTAGTCTGCCCGATATTCTGCGCATTCTGATTCAAAGTCAGAAGCAGGGCTATCTGGTGGTCCGCTGTCTGGATCAGGAAAGTCGGGTTTATGTCAATAAAGGCGCCCTTCAGCATGCTGAGAGTGAAGGCCTTAAAGGTGAGCAGGCTGTTTACAACATGCTCAACTTTGACCCGACAGCTGAATTTGAATTTGTTCAGGCAACGGATGTTCCCACGCAGACGATTCACAGCGATCTCGACACGCTGATTCAAAATGGGATTTCTTATCTTGAAACCTGGCGGAAAATCTTTAAGCGCTACCCGCGCTTTACGCTCAATACCCAAGTGCAGATTGCGCCTGGTTTACCCCAGGAAACGCTGACAGGTGATGAGATGGCGGTGCTGGCCTTACTGCCTCCGGATACTCAGGAACCCCTTCATTTTTTGCTGGAACGTACAAAAATGGAGCCTCTGCAGCTTGTAGAGACCCTGTTGTTGCTGGAGCAGAAGCATTATGTTGTGGTTCTAGCCGAAAAGCATATGGAACTACGACAGTTCTTCCTTGAAACGGCTAATACCCTGCTGCAGGAATTTGACTCTATTTCAGGTCTTAAACTCAAGCAGGAAATGGCAGAGCGGCTCGAAAAACTCATCCAGGAAAATAACTGGAAGATCGAAATGCAAAATGGTAGAATTGTTGATGACAAAATGCATAGTTCAAGTTTGCAAGAGCAGACTGAGCTGTACAGCAGTTGCCTGAATCACTTAATCACCATGATTTCCCCGATCTATGGTAAGACTTTTCTTCAACAGGTCATGAACAAGGTTGAACAGCGCCTACCCGGTTCCGTTCAGCACTGGGTCCGAGAATTGAAATTAGAACTATGACAGGTTGTTAATACACTATGTTAAATCCACAGCTAAGTAGTCTGGTCATAACACCAGAGGGTATTCAACGCATTACGGCGCTGCTCAATGAGCTGCAGTCCGAAACCAATGCCAAGAGCATTCTCCTGGTTGAAAAAAGCGGCCAGCATCTGGCAATGGTCGGCGAAGAATCCCCTCACGTCATGGCGCTTGCAGCACTGGTCGTCGGTGCGTTTTCTTCGACTCGTGAAATCGCCCGCC
>CAJYHH010001191.1 GCA_913773825.1 Candidatus Sericytochromatia bacterium
CAGTATATTCAAACTTACCGGGGTCTCTTTTCTCGCCCTGCTTCTCTCCCTCCGACCCAGGCAGAATGTCAGGCGCTGTTACTTCGTCAATCAGGCTGGATTCAGCTCTGGTTGCGCTATTTATTGCTGGCTCAGGCCAGCGGGCGTTGGCTGGCACGTCAGCCTTTAGAAGAATGGCGGGCTTTTCCGGCTTGCTGCCAGCCCGGCAGCTCACTTTATTTGCTGGCCCAGGCACTAGAAGAAATCTGCAGGCTTGAGCAAAAAGGTGCTTTGCCCTTTCGTCAGATGCATCAATGGCTGTGTAAATACCAGACCGGCTGGGGGCTATTGTTAAACCAGCTGCTTGAACTTTTATCAAGCGGTGAAGCCTGGCTCAATGAGGGACTCAGTTATAACGCAGAACGCCTAAATGAACTGCTTAAAAGCGCAGACTTTATGAGCTCACACGAAGTGTATGGGGTGTTATTACCTGATGAAAATCAGTCAATTAAAGAGCCTTTGGGTGTACGTTATCGAGGCCGGGCGGTCAAAGGCAGTCTGGCCGGTGGCTTACCAGAACCCGGTGGTGTGTTTTTAGAAGATCCGCGCACGGGAACCCGTTTTCAGCTGACTTTTTATCGACTTTGCCCTGAGTGTCAGGCCAAAGATCGCTATACACCCTTAGTCTGGCAGCGGCGCAGTATTGATAAAGGGCTGCGCTTTGTAGGCTGTGAACATGCACCCATTTATTACCCTGACAGCGATGCCAGCAGTTTAGGCGCGTCCTCGACCTACGTGCGCTTTTCGGTTAAAAACTGGCAGGATGCTCCTGAGGATCAGCCTGATGAAAGCGGCGATCCGGCAACCCGCCCAACCTGGCCCCCTCATATGCCCTCCCCGGTCAAAGCTTGTGTTGTTCATAGTGAGCTTTTAGTAGATGCTTTAATGACTCTTAAAAATCCCCAACAGCTTTTAACCACTTATGATCAAATGCTGCGCGACTTGCTCGACTGGGTTGAGTTTAGCCCTCAAAATCCGGACAAACTCTCTGCACGAATTTCGGGTCAGGACGCTGATTTGATTTTTAGCGAGCGCCCTGAACAGGGTTTAGCTTTTGCCTTGGCGCTGCATCAGCGGATTAACGACTATAATCGCCAGCAGAGTCTGCCCTCTTCTCATTTACAAGTACGTAGTGGCCTGGCTTATGGCCCTGTTCAGCTGGATGCTGAGCCTGATCGCAGCCAGGAAGATGCCCTGCGCGAAGCGCGTCGTTTAGCTGCCATGGGGCTTGAAGGCCAGCTCTTAGCGAGTGAATCTGTTCAAGAGAGTTTTTCAGACCTATCGCCTGACCATGCCAGATTGTTTCAACGGATTGGACGCCAGGGAAACACAGCTGTGTTTACGCTCTATACACGGGGGGCAGGCGTTCTCAATCTGCCAGAAGGTTTTACAGATCAGCCTGATGAGCCCCTGCCGCCAAGCCCGATTGAAACGGCTGCTTTATTGACGGGTCTGCCGCCACTGCCACTTTTGCCTGGTTTGGCCTTTGAACCCCCTGCGCTAAGTGTCAGTGCCCAGCCCTTAAAAACCGAGCCACTTGATATCAAAGCGGTGTTTGCCCGGCGGCCACGTGTGCTGCAGAATCATCTCGGCATGAGTTTTAGATTGATTTACCCTGGGCGCTTTATGATGGGGTCAGCTCCCAGTGAACCCGGACGTTTAGACGATGAAACCCAACATCTGGTAATACTCAGTCGGGCTTTTTATCTGATGACCACACCGGTTAATCAAAAACAGTGGGAGCAGGTTATGGGGGCCAATCCTTCGTTTTTTAGGCACCCGGATCGCCCCGTTGAAAATATCAGCTGGGATGATGTTCAGAGTTTTATCAGTCGGCTGAATCAGTCTGGCCGCGACGTTTATCGCCTGCCCACAGAAGCCGAGTGGGAATATAGCTGCCGCGCAGGCAGCAGCTCTGCGTTTTGTTATGGCCATCAGCCCGAGCTGTTAAAAGACTATGCCTGGTACGCTGATAACGCTGCTGAAGGTTATTCCTACAAGCAGTCTCATCCGGTTGCAACCCGGCGTCCCAATCGTTGGGGCCTTTACGACATGCACGGCAATGTCTGGGAATGGGTGGCTGACTGGTATGCTCAGCCCAGCGGCGAGCTCTTAACGGATCCTTTGGGTCCCCATCAGGGATTAACGCGCGTCATCAAAGGCGGTCGCTGGAACAGTCAGGCTCCCAACTGCCGCTCTTCCAGCCGCAGTGAGCTTGAACCCGACCAGACCCAACCTGGCAGTCTGGGTTTTAGACTGGTGCTTGAAGCTGAATAAGTAAGCGTTAATCCAGAAATAGACTGGGTTCTATCCAGCCATTCTGCTGCAGATCAACACTAGCGTTATGAATACTAAGGCCTTCTTGTTCCAGCATTTGTGCTTGCTCAGGCAGATGAGCCAGAATCAAGTTGCCGCGGCTATCTACAATCCGGTGTATGGGTAAACCCGCTGCCAGGGCTTTGGGTAAGTAACCCGGCAGAGCACGGGCATAGCTGCTGGCCACTCCCATGGCGACCATCAGCTGGGTATAAGTGATGACCTGACCCGCTGGAATCAGAGCTAAAACCTGAGCAAAGCGCAGATAGGGTTTTTCTGGTAGGGCTGGATAATAATCAGCTTGTGAGCTGATTTGGTCACCTGCTTTAAGCTGGCCACTCTGAACCACAACACCTAGCAAGCCACGCCGTTTTTGAATCTCAGAGAGTGAAGAAACTAAATGACGAATCACTTTGCAGGGCTCACAATGCATCGTCAGGCGAATGCGCACGCTGCCAGCTGTTAACAAGGCCCCAGGCTGAAAAAACTCTGGATCAAGCCCACTAATCAGCAGATTTTCGCCTAATGCGCCTGCTGGAATCTTAAAGTCAGTCAGATCTTCGCTGCGAACGATCAATACTTGTCTGGGGCTAATTCTGCGGGCATGCATATCACCTGTAATGCCAAGTCCTGCTTGCAGGCTAAGTGACTCTGCTGGTACACCCAGTGGAGTTTCACGATTGGGACGAATAAACAGTGCTTCGAGAATCCCTATCTGCTTCACAGCTGAATGGCAACCTTTCGGAGAATCATTGAAACGGTATAATGCAATCATTACTTTACCGCAAGAGGAGGGCCACCTATGCGTCTTAAAGATCAGGTCGCCATTATTACTGGCAGCAGCCGCGGCATTGGCCGTGACATCGCCTTACGTCTGGCTGAAGAAGGCTGCAATATTGTTGTGGTCGGCAAAACCACTGAGCCTCATCCCAAACTGCCGGGCACTATCTATACCGTTGCTGAAGAGCTTGAAGCCAAAGGGGTTAAAGCCCTACCCATTGCCTGTGATGTGCGCAATGTTGAAGCGATTGGTGAAATGGTTGAGCAGGCCCATAAACACTTTGGCCGGATTGATATTCTGATTAATAATGCTGGTGCGCTGTGGTGGGAGCCCTTGATGAACACTCCCGTTAAGCGCTTTGACCTGATGATGGACGTGAATGCCCGTGCGCCTTTTTATGCCGCTCAGGCTGTTTTGCCTGCCATGATCGAGCAAAAACACGGCCATATTATTAATATGTCGCCCCCGATTGAACTTGAACATGTGCCTTACCATATTGGCTATTGCATCAGTAAATTTGGCATGACTCTGCTGACTCACGGTCTGGCTGAAGAAATGCGTGAAAACAATATCGGTGTCTACTCACTCTGGCCGCGCACGATGATTGAAAGTCTAGCCACAATTAACTGGGGTTTGGGCACGCCTGATATGTGGCGTAAAGCCAGCATTATGTCGGATGCCACCCTGGCTGTTGTAACGGCTGATCCCTTACTGCGCACTGGCCGCGCTCTGTTAGACGAAGATGTGCTCCGCGAAGCCGGCGTCACGGACTTTGATCAGTACAACTGCGTGCCTGGCAGCAACCCGCCTGATCTGAATACGCTTTGGGAGATGACTCGCCGTGTCTGATACAGCTTTAAATCTTCATCAATTTAGCCAGTTTGGCCATTTAGATCATATTGGGGTGGCGGTTAAAAGCCTGGCTGAAACCCTGCCGGTCTATGAACTGTTGGGTCTTAAAGTGCTCAAGCGTGAACATGTTCCAACTGAGCAAGTTGACGTCGCTTTTTTAGATACTGGTGAGTGCCATCTGGAGTTGCTTGAAGCAACGTCAGAAGATAGCGCAATCGCCAAGTATATTGCCAAACGCGGCCCTGGTATTCATCACGTTTGCTTAAAAGTGGACAATCTGCCTGAACTCTTGCAGCGTCTGGATGCTTCAGGTGTGCAGTTAATTGATAAAACGCCGCGCCCAGGTGCAAACAATAAACGTGTGGCTTTTGTTCATCCCAAAGCTACTGGTGGCGTGCTGCTTGAACTAAGCGAAGATCAGCCAGCTGATCAGATGTCTGAGCAGACCGCTTAATGTTCAGCGTTAAACCAGTTGCGCGGGTTAAAAGCCCGCGTAACACTTTAGCAGACGATCACTGGGGTGAGGTTGAGTCTGACATTGTGCTGGCTGATGAGCTGTCAGAAGCCTGTTTTGACGGACTTGAGGCTTTTTCACATCTGGAGATTATCTATCTTTTTGATCGGGTAGATGAATCTCAGCTAGTGCTGGGAGCTGAACATCCGCGCGAAAATCCCGACTGGCCGAAAGTGGGGATTTTTGCCCAGCGCAAAAAAAATCGACCTAATCGACTGGGTTTAACCAGCGTTGAGCTGATCAAACGTGAGGGTCGCGTCTTAACTGTGAGAGGCCTGGACGCCATTGAGGGCTCACCGGTGCTGGATATTAAGCCCGTGATGACTGAGTTTTTGCCCAAAGGTGAAATTCAACAGCCCAGCTGGAGTCATGAACTCATGCAGCATTACTGGTAGTGGTAATTGCTGAACGTGATTTTTGACAAAAACCTGAGCCATCAACGATAATAAGCCTTAAATAAAGCTGGTGCGAGACTTGCTCGCCGCCTAGGAGGATCGATCATGAATGGAATTACCGCAAGTTCTTCAGCTGCCCTGACGCAGGCTGCCCTTGCCCAGACTGAAACCCAGCACAAGCTGGATATGGCTGTGCTGAAAAAAAGCCAGGAAATTGCCACTCAGCAGGGTATGGCTGCCGTTGAATTGATCAAAGCGGCAAGTGACGCCAGCGAATCGATCATCGACGTCAGAGCCTAAACGCTCAGCACTGTTGTTAAGGCAGTAAAAACACTCAAAAAATTAAAATCAGGGGCTGGTTCATCACCAGCCCCTGATTGCTGTTTAGGGTTAATTAAGTTAAGCGACTTAAAAAGTCCAGTGATGGAGTTGCTCTGAAAAGGCTCTAAGCGTGACAATATTGAGCGTCAGGCGTAAGGTACGACCGTCTTTATGCGTGATTATCACGCCACTCTGCGACAAAATTTTAATATGGTGCGAAACCGTTGGCTGAGACAGCGCAAGCAGGTTTTGCAGATCGCCGCTGACAACGGTCTGCTGCTCGCGCAGGGCCTGAAGAATCCGCAGACGGTGGGGATCCGCCAGGGCTTTGGCAATTTTTTCGATTTCAGAAGCGTTGAGATGCTCGGACATAATGGCTTGCCCACTGACCAGATTACTGGAGAGACATCGGGCTGCGGTGCCAGAATACATTGATGTTTCTCAATTTCAAATATACCATGGGGTCGCAGAATTGTTCATCGGGATGTAGTGGGCAGAGCCCGCGTGATGGGTTGTGAGTGTTAGGTGGTGGGTTTAAATGCAGAAGATCGTAGAGGTCAGAAAGTCTATTATTTTTTGACGAGTTCGAAGCGGGTGTGGACGCCGAAGTGGTCAGAGACAAATTCGCCAGGTTTGTTGTAGGCAACTTGGGACATCACGGGTTTAACGTCGATGTCTTTGCCGGGGCGATAAAAGATAAAGTCGATGCGCTTTTGGCTACTACTCTTTTTAATTGGGTTGGCGGGGCCATCGCTGGTAAAGCCTGGCGCCGTGGGGTTGAGTTCGCGGAATGAGTCCGTTAAGCCCAGGCGGGTGACAATATCCCGATAGACTTCGCTGGTTTCGACCGTGTTAAAGTCACCCATAACAAACGTCGGGTAGCCCTGATCGTGTTTTTTCATCAGCTCACCCAGCACCTGGTTGTCGTGAAGGCGGATTTCTTCGTGGGATTTATCATAGCCAGGCATGACCATGCTGCTGACTTTTTTTGCGGCTTTTTTGTACCAGGGCATAGGTTTGTCGTTATTAGCCTGATAATGGGTGTCGTAAATATCTACCGGGCCGACACCAGGGACTTGGACACGTACAAAAGCCACACCTTTACCCGCCAGGGCGTCAGAGTCTGTGCCATAGCGAAAAGGTTTAAAGTCGCGCGTCAGAATCGGATGTTTAGAAAAAATTTCAAGGCCACTGTTGATCAAACGACGATGTTTGGGCTTATGACTTTGATAATTGACCCCGTTTAACGCCATCATGTTGCCAATTTCACGCGTGTCTTTAGAAAAGGTCTCTTGTAGACCCGCGATATCATAACGGCCCAGTGTCGAGCCGATGACAGCTGAACGCTCAGTAATATTTTTGCCAAGTGGCTTGGGCAGGCCAAAAACATTTAACGAGAGCAGATCAAGCGTAACAACACCTGTGCTGATGCCCTGTACAGGGGTGGGAGCAACAGGGGCTGCGCCAAGTAAAGCCGAAGGGGGGCGTAAAACAGAAGTGTTATTAACAGACAGGCTCAGATTGTCACGACTGGGCAGGGTCTGAGATAGCTGGGCAGGCTGAGTTGGCTGGGCAACTTGGTTGAGCTGAGTTGAACGAACAACTGGCTGAACAACCGCTTGAACCGGTGCCGCATAATGTGTGGGGGGAAGAGCCTGAATCAGCATCTGTTGGTGACCTGTATCTGTTAGATATTAATCATAGATAACTTTAGCTTAATCTAAAGTTAATATCGCTATGAGCTATTCAGAACTTGCGCGTTCAGGCTGATTTTTGTTCAAGGCTTCTTAAGCTAAGTTATGATGGTTAAGATCTGATGTATTGAGCTAAGCTTTTGAGAAGTTTTAAAAGGAGCCTTTATGAGCGCCGTGTCTGTCATCCCTGAATCTGCTCAAGCTTTGAGTTTTGAGCGGATTTGTTATCTGCTTGAGCGTGGGTTACCACCTAAACCCGATGCTTTGGCGATCAAAAACTTGGCAGCACCGCTAGAAAATTGGCTGGCAGTAGAACAGGGTTATCCGCTAATGCCTTTAGATCGCTCTCCTGACGCCAGTGTGGCGGCGGTTGTTATAGAAGGTCTACCGGATTATCCAAAAGTTTTAAATGTATTGAGACCCGGTGGTATTTTATTTGCGCTGTTGCCTGCTCGTTTTGCTGATTTATTAGACGAACTCTGGCGACCAGATTGTCAGCTCGCTGAACTGGCTGATGGCGTTGAAGAACAGCTTGATATGGGGTTACCCAGCCCAGACGAACTGCGAGCTGAAGCCCGTGCTGCTGGTCTGGTACAGGTTGATCTGGTTGCCGTTGAAGGCCTATCCTGGCTGATGCCTCAGCTAGATGAGCAGTTTAGCCGGAATAAACAAGGCTTATTTGATTTGATTGAACGCTGTGAGCGTGAACCCGAAATGCTCGGTATGAGCCGTTATTTACTACTGACGGGCTTTAGACCTGCTGCTTAATTGCCGCTTTATTTTATACTCTGGCCGTTGGGCTAATTAGGAGACATCAAGATGTTCACACATAGTGCTGCTTATTATGATTTGATCTATGACTGGAAAGACTATGCCAGTGAAACGACTAAAATCCGCAGTCTGCTGGAAGGTGCAGGCAGTTTGCTTGACGTGGCCTGTGGAACCGGTCAGCACCATCGCTATTTAAAGCAGGATTTTGCTGTGACAGGCTTAGATATTCTGCCTGAGTTTATTGAAATTGCCCGTGCTAAAAACCCTGAATGTGTTTATCACGTAGGGGATATGCAGAACTTTGATTTGGGTCAGCAATTTGACGCTGTGACCTGCTTATTTAGCTCAATTGGGTATTTGGATAGCCTGGATGCTCTCGCTCATACCTTGCAGTGTCTGGCTCGCCATCTTAAACCTGGTGGTGGCTTAATTATCGAGCCCTGGCTGACGCCTGATGCATGGGTTTCGGGTCGTAATTTGTCGACAACTGTGTCTCAGACCATGCATAAAGAAGTCTGCCGCATGAGTGTGGGTCAGATTGAAAACGAAGGGGGTGAGCTGCCCGTTTCAGTTCAGCAATTTGGCTATCTGATCGGCTCAGTTGAGGGCATTGAGCATTTTAGCGAGACCCATCGCATGAGTTTGTTTAGCCAGGACCAGATGCTAGCTGCTTTTCATCAGGCTGGCTTTGACTGCGTCTATAGCGATGAAGGCCTGACCAATCGGGGGCTTTATTTAGGTCGTCTAAAGGCCTAAACGGGTTAGCTGAGCGAGTTAATTTGAATAAGGCTCAGTGTAGGTCGTAGAACTTGTCCCTGCTAGCTGGCCAGCGGTGGTTACCCTGACGCGGCAGCGGCCGACTTCACGCAGCAGTGGGCCATCTGGGCCCGAAACGCTGGCAGGGTCTTTATAGACAAAATTGCTGTTCAGGCGCAAATAGTAACTGGTGCTATCGTTGGCAGCGCTGGGTTCGCGCAAATAAGGCATCACGCGCTCAACAGCCGGGTTTGAAACGCCACGGGTTTTTAGGGACTGTAAATAAGTGTTTTCACAGCGACTAAAAGCGGCTTCAATCACGCTAGTCAGGTCTGGAGGCAGGCTTGCAACGGGCTCACCACTATCTGTGCCGATTTGGGTAAGTGACGTACCTGATGCTGAAGCGGCTGACGCTGTTGGAAGGGGTGTCGGGCTGGCCGAAGTTGCGGGTGCTGGGGTAGCGGGCACACCACTGTCTTCACATGCGATCAGGCTTAAGCTAAACATCAAAACCAGGGCCGATTTTTTGGCAAATCTCATCAGCGTTCTCTCTGGGTGAAAAATGAGTGAAAAATGGGTGGAAAGATGGTTTTAGTATAGCGCCTAGCGCTTGGTCCAGCGGAATAAAGCTGAACTGATGCTGAGAAAAACCAGCGTCATGGCAATTAAAATGAGCAGATGATGACTGACATCTGTAAGGCTGGCGCCATCGTTCATGACTTTGCGCGCGCCTGTAATCAAGTGAGTCAGCGGAAAAATCTGGGCGACTTGCTGAATCCAGGCTGGACTGCCTTCAAGTGAAAACCAGACTTCCGAAACAAACATCATCGGCCAGGTGGTCATGTTTAACACCCCGCCGACTAACTCTTCACTTTCTGTACGCGCAGCGGCTAAGATGCCCAGTGCAATCAGGCTGGCAGCGCCCCAGAAAAACAGCAAAATGAGTGCTAGCCAGGAGCCCCGCACTTGAAAGCCAAACATCAGCATCGAGCCAGTAAAAATCACGGCTGTTGTGAACATCAGCAAAAACATTCTGGATGCTAATTGAGCGCTGAGATATTCAAAGGGCTTAAGCGGTGTGGCGCCCAGACGTTTAAGCACGCCGTTTTTGCGATAGCGCACGGTGACATAACTAACGCCAAAAACGGAGCCAAACATAATGTTCATGCCGAGCATACCGGGGAAAAACCAGTCCAGATAAGGCACTTCGGTTCCGCGTAGGCTCTGACGGGTAAACACTGCTGGGGGTGCGCGATTGCCCAAGGCTTTGCGTTCTAACACTCTAATGACTAACTGCTCAGCCTGATAGCCTTTAGGCGCGGTTTCGCTAATCTGATAAACTGGCGGCTGCTGAGCCGTATCCAGCACCAGATCCAGCTTGTGATGGGCCAATTTGTCGCGTGCTTCTGCAGCATCTGCAATTACAACCGCCTGAACCTGGGGCAGACCATCAATCCGGGTTTGCCAGCTCTGAGCAGCAGGGCCCGTTACCGCAATTTTAACGGCATCTGGAGGCTTGTCGCGGTTAAAGACAAAGCTAAAGCCAAAGAGTAGAAAAAACGGAAACACAAAGCTCCAGGTCAAGGAGCTGCGATCGCGCAAAAACTCCATGTTGCGAGCATAAAACATGCTCCAGAAACGTTCAAAACTCTTTTTCATTCGCGCAAACTCCGGCCGGTTAAGACCAAAAACACATCTTCCAGATTAGGAGAGTGAATGCTGATGTCTGAAAGATCTAAATCCCGTTCCATCAGCACTTTAAGTACTTCACGGGCATCTTTGGCATGCAGCTCATGCCCGCCTGGTGTGGTCTCAATGGTCCAGGGCAAGTTCTGCAGAGTTTCAGCTGGCAGGCTTAACGGAAGCTGGATCGTGACATGAGGGCAATAACGCTGAATCAGCTCTTTAGGCGTGCCGCTGGTCAGAATTTTACCTTTGTCCATGACTGAAATCTGATCACAGAGAATCTGGGCTTCGTCCATATAATGAGTGGTTAGAATCACGGTTTTGCCCAGGTTTTTAATCGCCTGAACAATATCCCAGAGATTACGCCGGGCCTGAGGGTCCATGCCGGTTGTGGGCTCATCTAAAAAAATCAGTTCAGGCTCGTTGAGCAGGGCTAAAGCCAATAATAGACGCTGTTTCTGGCCACCGGAGATTTTGCGGTTGTCGCGTTTGAGAATATCGCTAAGCTGGCAGGTTTCAATAATCTGCTGAAGTGAGGCCTGGCGGGTATAGAGGCGATGAAAAGTCTTGAGGGTTTCTTCTACTGTCAGATATTGAAGTAACTGAGTGCTCTGAAACTGAATGCCCACTTCTTCGCGAAACTTCTGGCCGCGCGGCTGTCCTTTATAAAAGACTTCTCCACTGGTGAGATCCAGAGTATTTTCGATCATCTCAATAGTTGTGGTTTTACCTGCGCCATTTGGTCCCAACAGGCCAAAACAGACACCCGCGTCAATGCTAAAGCTGACCCCATCAACAGCCCGAAGGCCAGGGTATTGTTTAACCAGATCGCGAACTTCAAGAATGCTAGACATACGGGATCAGTATATAGGGACAAGAGGACAAATGGACCTAGGACTCCTGTCTGCCATCAATTTAAAAGCCTTTCAAAGCCGCATTAAAAACGGCACCTAAGGAAAAAGGACCAGAGTACTGACAAGCTTGTCTTAAGTCCTCTAGTCCTTCGTCCTGTAGTCTATTCGTCTCTCTTACTTCTTCAGACCCAGCGCGCGCAAGATCTTGGCAAAGAAGCCTTCGTTGGCAGGAGCAGCTGCTGGCTTGGGTTCAGGCTGTCTGGCAACAGGTGTCGGCTCGGGAACGGGCTTTTCGACAGGTTTGTCGACAAAAGACGGAAGTTCCGGTGAGAGCGAGCGGGTTGAAGGTTTAACCGGCTCAGGTGCTTTGGGACTTGGCGGTGGGGGTGCCACAGGCTGGGGTGGCGGAGCAACCGGTTCCGGCGGCGGAGGTGCGACAGGCTCTGGCATCATAGCAACCGGCTCAGGTGCAGGGGGGGCGACTGGATCGGGAGTATGAGCCTGTTTGATCAGTTCTTCAAAACGCTCGCGCTCTTTTTCGATATCGTCGACTGGTTCGCCAACGGGAGCCAGAGGGTTACTACATTCAGGGCATTCCATGGCAAAAACGGATTTGACTTCGGCGTTACAGGCCGGACAGATGCGCGTATTGTCCTGCTTGGTGTCGAGTGAAGCCCAGCCGGACCCGGCAACAGGCGCTGAGTGCAGATCGCCGCCGCAAATCATGCAGACGGGCATTGCGTCGAATCCGGGCGGGACATCCGCTTTACAGTGTGGACAATTGGTTACGGCCATATCTCTGTTTTCCTAAACGAGGTAGTTCCCAAAAAAGGTTGGTGAATTATAGCATTTTTATCGTAAGCAAGCGCTTTTTCTCCCTTAAACTTATTTTAACCCTTTCCTGATAGTTTTCTGAAATCTGACTGTTATCATGAATTTATTCCAACCGGAAACACCGGTTTGATTACGCCTCATGTCAGCCGCTAGAGAGCTGCATGCTAGAATGAGCCTCATGTCTGAATTTGCGCCTAAATCTATGTCTGCATCTACACCCACAGCTCCGCCTATGCTCGTCACGCGCGAGCTGGTTAAAACCTATCGCATGGCCCAACAGGAAGTTCAGGCCCTTAAAGGGGTCAATATTGAAATTCTGACGGGTCAGATGGTGGCGATTATGGGCCCATCCGGCTCAGGTAAATCCACTCTGATGACTTTGCTAGGCTGTCTGGACACACCCAGCGCCGGTGGTTTAGAACTTGACGGCGTAGACGTTAGTCGCGCCAGCGAAGTTGAGTTGTCCCATATTCGCAATCGCAAAGTCGGTTTTGTGTTTCAGTCCTTTCATCTTTTGCCTGACCTGACGGCCCTGGAAAATGTTGCCTTGCCTTTGTTTTATGCCAGACGCCCTAAAGCGGAACGACAGGCCAAAGCCCAGGCTGCTTTAGAAAAAGTTGGTTTAGGTCAGCGCGTTCACCACCGTCCGCTAGAACTGAGCGGAGGTCAGCAGCAGCGCGTCAGTATTGCCCGAGCTTTAGTCAACGAACCCGCCTTGTTGCTGGCTGACGAACCGACCGGCGCACTAGATACCCGCACCAGCTACGAAATTATGCGTTTGCTGCAAGAGTTAAATGCTCAGGGCTCAACGCTGGTGATCATCACCCATGAGCCAGATATTGCCCGCTGCTGCCAGCGGATTATTATTCTGCGTGACGGCCTGATCGAAAGTGATCAGCTCAATGAACCCTGGATTCCTGAAATTCCCCCTGAGGAAGACGCCTAATGCTGAGACGCTATACCCCAACTCTATCCCACTATTTAAACCGTCATCTGACCCTGGCCTTGAGCCTTGTTTGTTTGTTACCGGCTTCTCAGGCTTTGGCCCAGACTGCAAGTCCAGCAGCGACGCCAATACCTGTTGTAACACCCACTCCTGGT
>CAJYHH010001192.1 GCA_913773825.1 Candidatus Sericytochromatia bacterium
GCTTTTTTATTTACATCTGAATTATCCTGAAATAAAAATAGATATTTTTTCTGAGTGATTTAATTTGCTCGTTATCTGAGTTAAAAAAATGACTGAAAACTGACTGAAAAATCAGCAAAACAAAAGGCCCGCCAAACTGGCGGGCCGCGGTTTAAAACGTTAAAACGTGAGCTTAGGGCTGAACGCCCATTTCACCCAAGAAGGCTACAATCAGGCCGCTGGTTGCTTTTGCGCCCAGCGGAATCATAACCGCACGACTTTTTTCCCAGTTGCCGCTTTTGCTGTTTTCAAGCTCATTGACCATGCCGTAAAACGGACGGGACTGAGCGGCAAGCTGTTTAATCATACTGTCTGCAGAGGTGCCGGGAGCATAATAATGGCCCCAGTTACCCGTGGCGGGGTACGGCCCACCCTGGGCCCAGACGCTGAAGGGATTGTGATTACGTGAAGGAAAATAACGTTCAAATAATCTTTCGCTTGAGAGCTCATAAGGGTGATGAAAGAGCACCTGAGCTGGACGAATAAAGGATTTGGTGTGGAAAGGAACCGTCAGATCCTGAACAAAGTGGCTGGTGCGGCCAATCCAGGCCCAGGCTTCGGTCTGATTAGGATGATCCGGAGGTAGATCGCGCTTATAGGCTTTTTTAGCCAGCTGGTAATACTCTTCGGCTTTGGTACTGGCGTTGCGGAACATCAGCCAGCCTTTGGTATCGCTGACCTGACCATGTTCAAGCGCAGTAAAGCGACCTTTGTAGGTGGTACTGTTGCGGTCAGGCCAGACAGAGCCTTCAGCCAGGGTTTTACGCCATTGTTTAATTAAGCCAGCTGCTTTGACTTTGCCATCGTGTTCCAGAATCGTTTCAACGGTGGATTTACCGTTTGTATCGAGATGGTCAAAGTAAAAGCTATGAGCATGAACATAACGGGTGCCCAGGACTTTTTCGATCTGTTCATCGCTGACCGTTGTCTGTTCACGGGGCTCAGCTTCATCATCAGGCTGACGCAGTTCACTGAGCAGACCTGCGCTCAGGGGGAGACGCAGGGGATTAACGTCTGTTGCTGCAGCTGTCACAGCGGCTTGCTGGCGGAGATTTTGAGAGGCTTGTTGAGCTTGTTGGTTCAGGGGAGTACCGGCGGGACGGGCCTGACAGGCGGCCAAAAGACAGATTCCAAGCAAAAGGGAAGCTGACGGTTTCATTTGACGCAAAGCACCTTCAATAGAGTTCATTGGCAAGTTAAGTGTCTGAAATATAGACAGTCTAGACAATATATTAATTTTAAACGATCCATAAACCAAACTCAAACTTTTTTCGGCTTTTCTGCATAAAACTTACTACACATCGCGTTAATTTACGCGCAGTCTCGCCGCTGTTAGTTGATTCAGGTTTAGTTTTTGTCTGATTTCTGTCTGATTTAGGCTTTCTTTTGACGCAAGAGCAGGGATATTTAAGCTGAAATCCCTGAGGCTGCCGCTGGGGTTTCAGCTGCCGTAGGCCGGCGTAAACGATAACCCCAGCGAAAAAATTTAACAAAACCTGTCAGCGCAACTAAAGCGTTTAGAATCGCAAAAACCAGCAGCAGCATTTTATTGACGCCTGGCCAAGGGGTGTATTTCATCAGATGGAGTTCCCACATGCGATTATAAAGGCCCCAGAGCGCCTTGCGCCGGGCCAATAAATCACCGGTGACCGGATCAACATAAATTTCTGTTTTTTGATCATCGTCAAAGCTGACGCGATAAATCGGCGATGAGGAAAAATAATTGCCTTTTGACTCTTTTAAAAGCTCTGTCCGGTTTATTTGACCTGTGCCCGTGTAGCCTAATTGAGCAATCGTTGCGGCCCATTCAGGCTTTAAAGGGTCCAAACGCTGGCCATCTGAGCCGATCAAAACAGGTGGGCCTTTGTCGCGTTTAAGCAAATAAGCCAGCTTACCGCCGACATTTTTAACGTCAACTGCGGTGAGCTGGCTACCGGGTATCAGTTGGCTGAGTTTTTGCTGAAGCTGCCCCGGACTCAGTGTGGTCTGGGGCAGCTGCAAAACTTGAGTCGGCGGGTCTGTATACAGATCTGAAAAATCTAGGGTGTACATCAAACAGCCGCCAATACTCCAGGCCAGCACTTGACCAAACACCAGCAGGCCAATCCAGCGATGAGCCAGATCTACCAACCGGCGTAAGGGGTGGGTGCTTTTAGCCACTACAGGCTTCGCAAGCATCCGGGTTAGCAATGGAGCAAGCCAGCGCTTCAGGGCTCATCTGAGGCACAGTAGCTGCAGCTGATGCTGTGACTGGCGCTTTTTCAGCTGCCGGTGCTTCAACCGTAAACTTGATGGCGTCAGCTGCTGATTTTGTCCGCAGGTAGTACATACCGGTTTTGAGGCCTTTTTTCCAGCCATAAAAATGCATCGAAGTCAGCTTAGAATAGCTGGGGCTTTCCATAAACAGATTTAATGACTGAGACTGACAGATAAAGGCGCCACGGTCAGCTGCCATATCGATCAGGGCGCGCTGTTTGATTTCCCAGACGGTTTTGTAGATGGCTTTGATGTTTTCAGGAATCTCAGGGATAGCCTGGATCGAGCCGTTGGCGGCAATGATTTTATTTTTGAGCGCATCGTTCCATAAACCCAGCTCTACTAAATCACGCAGCAGATGTTTATTGACAACAATAAACTCACCAGACAGCACGCGGCGGGTATAGAGGTTAGAAGTATAAGGCTCAAAACACTCGTTATTGCCCAAAATCTGAGAGGTCGAAGCAGTCGGCATGGGCGCTACTAACAGAGAGTTGCGCAGGCCATGGGCTTTAATCTGGGCTTTGAGGCCGTCCCAGTCCCAACGTGAGCTGGGTGTGACGTTCCAGAGGTCAAACTGTAGCTGGCCTTTA
>CAJYHH010001193.1 GCA_913773825.1 Candidatus Sericytochromatia bacterium
GACTGCTGCGCTGCCGGATGAAGCCCCGTGGGATGATTGGGGCTACAGGCTGCCAGAGCCGCGCAAAGAATCAGCGGTAAATAAGGGACTGAAGGTTTCATTATGCGCTGCTCCTGGTGTTGCGAGGGTTGTTCATGGGCTTGATGATTGTGCATCTGATTATAGTCCTTCCAGATCCACATCAGCACCTAAGCCATCATCACTGGTGGATGATGCCGGCGGGCTGCTTCCGCCGCCACCGCCTCCTCCGCCGCCACTAGAGGCGATGCCGCCACCTAAGGCTTCGGGGCCGATGTCCGGGGGATTTTGGTCATAGAGGCGCGGGTAGCGCTGCAAAAGAGTCACCAGACGGGCATTGGTCAGAATCAAAGTCTGCTCAAAGGCCGGTTGTTGGCTAATTTCATTCAGGTCATAGCGGCCCAGCAGTTTAATCAACTCAGCTTCAACCGCATTGATTGCAAACGCAATGGCTCGGACTTTAACAAAGTTATCCAGCGGCAGGCTAGCCAAGGGTGAATTATGCGCTTCAGCGTATTCCAGCAGCAGGGCAATGGCGGTGGTGCGGGGGCTGACTTCCGCTGTCAGATTGCCGCTTGCCGGAACCTCAGCATAGGCGCGCATTTCAAGCTTACTCAGGCGCGTGGCCTGGACATCAATGCGCACACGGCCTTTGACCCGCGCCATCGGGGTGTTAATGCCGCCTGTGGGGTCAGACTGAGTCCGGACCAATACACCAAGCGGATGATGGATCGTAACGTTAAAGGGTACCTGATTAAACCGCTGTAAGGGGAGCGTGCTGCTCTGCAAGGTGCTAAAGCCAGCGGGTAACAAAATACCGGCAGGTAACAGAATCCCAGCCGGTAATAAAATGCCGTTGCCGGCTGCAACATCAGCTGAACGTGCGCCAGCGGGTAATAAAATCTGACCTTTGACGTCTAAGGTCTCAGTTACGCCAGCGGGTAATAAAATTCCGGCGGGCAATAAAATGCCGCTGCCGTTGGCAGGCGGGTTTTGAGCGCCAGCTGGGAGCAAAATTTGATTGCCTGACGGAGTTTGAGGCGTTTGGGCGCCAATCAGATTGCTGTTTCCGACAGGGGCTACGGGGCCAGAGCCTGAGCCTATGGGGGGGGCTGCAGCCGGACTACAGGCTGTCAGCGTAGCGAATAAAGCAACAATCAGGCGTTTCATAATTCCTCCAGCAGAACGACAACAGATCAGCAGATAAAAAGTTGAACAAGTGACGATAAAGGGCTTTGAACCCTGCAAAACCTAACTCAAAGCATCAGGTGAATCAGACAAAAATGACAGACAAACAGGTTTTGAGACAACAACAGGATTTAAATACTATAGCCAGTTTGAAACTTAAAATCCACAACTTGAGCCAGAAGCCAAAGCAATTTCTTTGGCTTCTGCTGTCAAGAGGGGTTTAGA
>CAJYHH010001194.1 GCA_913773825.1 Candidatus Sericytochromatia bacterium
GAGAGTCCCGCCCCCTTGGGCTAAGCCAACTGCCAGCATCTGGCCTTCGTCGCCAGGCGTGTCGTCACCGCCTAAAACCTGATCAAGATGGTGGCCAATTTCAGCTTCTACCACCGTGTTGAGTAAACCGGGCTCAGCGCGCAGGTTTTCAGAGAGATAAATTACGCCTTCAGCGGCGGAATATGCGCCATGGTGGCCTTGTAAATCAGCGGCAGGCACAAAGCGCATTTCGGGCATCGGCAGATTGCCGTCGCGAGCCTGCTGCATCAATTGTTCGAGTTGTTCAGGGCTGGCTTTGGCGCCATAGACCTGATTGAGCAGGGCTTTTAAACCTTCGGGATTTTCAGTTGCAAGGGTCTGAAAACGCTGATTAAGATGGGCTTTAGCCGCTTCAATTTCTGGACTTGGAGCTGCTGGGGCAGAAGGTTCTTGAGGAGCCTGCAGGGGTTGAATCGGCTGAATCGTATCAGCGGCAGGAGTAGCTGTTGCACCAAAGCTGGGAAAACTAACGCTCTGAGCAGGGGCATCAGCACTTAAGACCTGACGGGTATCGTTTGTGGTTTCAGCTGCTGGTGTGGTTTCAGCAACAGCAGTGGTGGCCGGTGTTTGTACCGGTTTAGCAGTGGGATTAGCCGTTGGAGTTGTGACAGGGCGAGTAAAAGATACGTTTGAGGGAATGCGCAGATTATCCATTTACACATTTTACCCGAAGCCTCAAAGTCGTAAACATTATCTGTTCTCTAACTGAAAAATCAAGTGATGTTGAAAAGCCTGGAAATCAGCTCGTAGCAATCCTTCGACAGGCTCAGGATGACAGTGTTTTTTATAGCATATTTATTCTAAAAAGGTTTTGAGTATCGGGGCTGGCCAGGGAATATCTTTGCTTGGAGTCTGGCGCATGGCTAGATTAAAACGAGCGAGCGCCAGCAGACTGTCTTGATGGCGCAGTAATAGAGCTTTAAAGTCTGAGTCAATCCCTAAAAGCTGTGGCTGATTATGCTTTAAGGCCTCTAGCAGACGCTCTAGCTTAAGTGCCCGTGAGCTTTCTGCATCAATTTGAAGCGTTTGATAAAGGGCGTCTCGCTCAGCTTCGGGCAAGGCTTCGCATTGGCTAATAAAAGGGTGAATTAAATTGCTAATTACCTGAGCTCTGTCATAAGTTGCATGTGCTTGCCAGAAAGTTTGCTCGTCAGCAGCAAGTTCAAAACGCTTGTCTAAAGCCAGGCCAAAATCACTTATAAAGACCTGTTCTCCGTCAGTTAGCAAATTGGCCAGATGAGCATCCAGATGCAAAATGCCTTGCTGATTGAGAAATTCTAATGTCTGATCAACCTGATTTAGCAGGGAAGCCAGATTGCGGGTCTGATGCTGCTCAAACCAGCTCAGCAGTGAGTGTGGAATATGTTCTAAAAAGAGCTGGATTTCAAACGGGGCCTGATCTCTGTCAGCTAGATACTGGCCAATTTGCTCACTTTGATTCCAGTACTGCAAATGACGTTGGCGGCTTTCAGGGCTGACTTGGCGCCATTTGGCCTGAGCGGGCATGATTCGGTAGTGATAAAGCAAAGGAAAACCAGAATGCTGATTAGCTAAAACCCAGTTGCTGATGCGCAGATGACTGACCAGTTCACGATAAGCGCCAAAACCCGCTGAGCCAATCCCATAGTGGTAATAGATCGGCAAATGGTAATGATTGCGGGTACTAAAGGCTTGGGCCTGCTCAAGTGCCGTTAGCGGAATCCGTTTGACAAAGACTTTTTGGCCCGCAATCGTCAGGGTCTGATTCTGGCCCCAGCCCTGGCTGCTGTCGGCCTGAGCTAAGCGGTCTAAAATCTGTTGATCGCTCAATAAACTGAGTTCGCTGCTCAGGCTGTAATAACCGGCCTGACGCTGAGTTAAGTCAGAAAGGAATGGCTGAGTCATGCTGCATTGTAGAAGATTTGCCCGTCGGTTTGGCAAGACCTGATTCAAGCAAATCTGATCTAAAAGGCTTTGAAAAATTTCTGGCCAGGGTCTAATCTGGTAAAGGGTTACGGTCAGGTGACCCAGAAAAGGGGTGATTTACATGCGACACTTAATCGCTTTTAGCCTAGCGGCTGGTCTGGCTTTGGCGACCACGTTGGCGACATTTCCTGAACAGGCTCAAGCGGCGGCTAATCATGGTTTAAATGCTGGCCAGATTAACAAAATCCGCAGTCTGGGTTTAAAAGTCGTGGTGCCGGGTTATCTGCCAGCGGGGTTTAAATTGAGCAAATTTGATTCTGGCATGGATGAAATGGGCAATGACCAAAAAAGCCCGTATTATCACATCGCGTATGTCGGCCCTAAAAACCAGAGCTTTTATCTCTGCGGCGGCGAAACCTGCAGCTGGGGCGCAGATAACGAGGGTGCTCAGTCTCGCAAAACCCTTAACCACGCGCTGTTTAGCCGCCTGACTTTGTTTCGATATGTCTTTGAAAACCGAGTCAGCTATAACACGGCCCACGAAATGAGCCTTAAAGCTGGCGGCAAATACGAATACGGCAGTCCCGATAACCCCGAGTCCGGCCAAAGTGCTTTACCCGAAGCCGAAAATGTCAAAGTGCTAAACGGGCTCAGGCTGCTTTAGGGAGCTAGTAGCTGGTAGTAAAAAAATGCAAGTTGCGACCCACATGCTTCGACAATCGCTACGCGATACCCCAAGGGCACTTTCGTCCGGCTAACGCCTACAGCATGACTAATCTCTTCTTTAGATTGAAACTTTTGTTGGAAAAGTTGTCACTCTGTAGCACGCAGTGCGGACCTGTGCCCTTGGGGTATCCCGCAGGGAATGTCGAAGAGTGCAGGAGAATCAAACCTTTGTGTGTTTGGAATCAGTCACAACTTAAGCTAAAACAGCATCCAGCCTTCACAGTCCACAGCCCTCACAGTTCGCTTTCCGCCACGTAAGCCCCAATATGTGAGGCATTAGACGGAATGCGAGCCGCTCCACCTGCATCTGTATCACCGGGATTGGGTGCGACATATGTTCCCTGGTCTTTTGCAACGCTTGTGCTAAGCGGACGTAAGCCTTCAAGGCCTTTGCCCCAGCCATCGCCACCAGAGGGATTGTCTAGGTTGGTAAACAGCGGGTCTGTGTGGCTAAAGAAGCTGGCCCCAGCGGGATTGATGTTTAGTGCAGGTTTGCTGATTTCGCCGATTGTCTCAACAAAGCTGGCTTCTGGGCTATTGGTCAGGCAACGCTCTAAAATAAACGTGGTTTCACTGTTGCGGCCCAGCTGATCGTCGAAAAAGAGCATATTGGTCAGCTTTAGATCGCGAGGGGCAGCACTGCCGGCAAGGCCTTCATAAAACAGGCCATCACCAGAGGCTGAAGCTTGATTGCGGAAAAACGTCCAGTTTGAGAACTGATTAGAGCCCCACTCATAATTAAAACGCTTGAGGTAATAGCCGCCGCCCCGCTGGGCGGTATTATGGGCAAAGACATTTAATTTGCCGTCACCCAGGGGGCCATTGGCTTCTTGATAAACGCCCCCGCCGTTAAGGGCTGCGACGTTGCCGGTCAGAATATTGCGCCAGAGCTCTAAGCCGGTGGTCCCGTAAATGCCCCCGCCGTTTTGAGACGCGGAGTTATTTTCAAACAGATTTGCGTAAAGCTCAGGCAGACCTTCACCCGCAGAAGCTGACGCCACCCCGCCGCCATTTTGGGCCGCGTTATTTTTGAACACAGAGTGCCAGATGCTGTTGGGGCCATCCAGATAGATGCCCCCACCTTTGGCTTTTGAATAATTATGTTCAATCGTGACCGGAGCATAGACCACTTCTAAGCCCGTATAGCGATCTTTGCCAATTGTCAAATAGCGTCCAGCATGGTTAATCCCAGCGCCATTGCCAATTGCGCTGTTATAGCGAATTTTGACGTTTTTAAGCGTCAGTTCACCGTAGTTATCAATCCCGCCGCCGTGTTTATACGGGTCAGGGACCGTATAGGGTTCGCAATAATAATCTTCAGGCGGATCCGGTAAATTGGGCGTACAGCCGGGTGGATTATAAACCGTTTCACCTTCAGCGGGATTATTGGCATTGCCGCCCACAATGGTTAAACCATCAAGAACCGCCTGAGTCATTGGTGAATCAACAACGACCACATGATAGCTGTTATCACTGCGACTCTCTGAATCAGGATCCACGTCGACTGGGCCAGTGGGATTTATGTAGTTTTCGTTACCCAATAAATCCCCGCTTAGCGTAACGGGAAACTGTTCAGGATTGCGAGCGCTGAGTGACACTTCGTTGCCGGCAAAACCGCCATAGAGAGCCAGATTTTTGCTAATGTAAAACGCAGAAGTGCGATCGCTTGCGTGGGGTTTATAAACGCCGGTCTTGAGCCAGATTTCGTCATTTTCGCTGGCGTTTTGGAGCGCATTTTGTAAGGTTGTGGCTTCTGTCCAGTTTTTACCGCTGGCACTGGGGTTACCGTTTTCAGTAACATGCCAGACACCCAGGACGTTATACCGCACTGATTCTGTTGCGGGCCGATCGTTAATGCTCAGCAAAATATCGTAATCACCAGAATTGGTGACTTGAGGGACTTCAGCCACAATCTGAGTAGCAGATGCGCTGATAACCGTCGCCTGGAATTCCGTTGCTTCGCTGACTGATTTAAAAATGACTTTGACGCGGCTGGCGACATTGGTAAAATTCTGGCCGGTGAGCGTAATTTGAGAATTGCGCAGGCCCTGATTGGGACTGACCTGGCTGATTTCAGCTGTTTGAAAATTAATCGATAGGCCTAAAGTGGTCTCAGAGCCCGCTGTAAAGATCAATTTGGTTCTGAGTTTACGTGTAATGGGATCATAAGTGTAGGGAATTGTGCCTGGACTGGGTGTAATCGTGTAGGGCATTGTGCTGGGCAGCGTAATACTGACCGGCCATTCACCAGGTGCGACGTTATTAAGCAGATACTGCCCAATGTTAAACGGCACAGTGACCAGATTACTGGTCGGATCTTCAACCCGAACCTCAATGCGGTCGCCGCCGACTAAGCCCGGAACATTTGGAAAACGCAAGGTGCCGGTGGTCTTGATATAGCTGGCATCATTGAGGGTATTGGCCCCAATTACCCCATTGGCGCCGTTAAGCGTGGTTGCCATCTGGTCGGTATCCAGCAGAATCGGATCAACTGTAAAGCTGGGGTTCACCACCGTGCCGTCGCCCCCAAACAGCATTTTTTGAATTTCCGTCTGCATCTGATTCAGATTTAAACTGGGGATCAAAGCGGGGTTATCCAGCATCAGTTTTTCGATCACGCGAGCTAAGGGTAAAAATCGGCGCCGTAATGAGAGATTGATCGTGCTGCCTGCTCCGGCCGAGCTATAAAAACCTTTGGCCACCGCTAAGGGGATCAGGGTCTGAGTGGAGTCAAAAAACTGGGCGGTGACAATGCGATTGGGGCCAACCGGAATATCGCTTAGCGTGAGCGGAACCAGTGACAGATCAGTGGGCGCTCCCGGAATGCTTGAGAGATCAATCATTGGCCCGCTGATGCTGCCCGTAATCCCTGGGCCTTGAACCGAAAACTGAACATAAGCCAGCTCCGTGCGGTCAAAGGCCTGGGTTTTAAAATCTGCTTGTAAAGCGCCTTTAGATCGAATCGTATCGGTTTTGCCGTCGCTGGTGACGCTTAGATCAAAGTGTCGCTCTTGAGGTTTAGCGACCGCTTCAAAAGGGGCCTGAGAAGCCTGGACGACAGGCGCCTGGGCCGCTGACTGCTG
>CAJYHH010001195.1 GCA_913773825.1 Candidatus Sericytochromatia bacterium
ATGATCGATGACCCCATTGGGAATCTCGACGGAGCTCATACCGAGTACATAATTGCCTTCTTTGCCCCAAAGTTGCTGAAGACCCTCCAAATCATAGCGATAGCGTGCTCCCAGAATAATATCTTCAATGCCTGCAGCACCGCCGCCTTGGCCATCAAGAGGATTGATACTTGAGACCGGAGCAATGATGTTAAAGCCTAGAGGAATATTCTTTATCGGATTGATGCCGAAGCTGAGCAGGCTTGTGGTCTCCTGGGTTCGATCTTTATCGCTGCCCGTCTGGCGGCTAAAAAGCTGAAAGCTCATATAAGTATCTGCGCTGATCATCGTTGACGACTGAGGACCAAAGATCACTTCGTGATGCGCGAGCGCTGGGCTGGTCCAAAACAGTGAAAAAAGACTAACAATCAGACTGGTGCGTTTGAAATTCATGCAAGCTCCGAAACTTAATGTGATTTTTTATCTTACTTTATGTAAGATTTTTACAGGTTTTTAAAGCTTAACTTAAGAATAAGAAATTGACTATCTATGAATTTATATTTCAATTAAAAATATTTTGAGATTGTCTATTTAAACTGATTATTTAAATTTTTTTTGAGTCTATTAAATAGATAGAGGTTAATTTGTAAGTTAACCTAACTGATTGTAAGTGAAAATAAATAAGGTTCACTATTTGTGATTATGATGCGGTTGTGATTTAAATGAGTGAACTCTATTAATTGGGAGCGGCGAGATAAGGGAAGTCAGTTAATACTGGTTTATGGCGTGTTCCAAATGCATTTGGACCATCATAACTGACGTTGTCTCCGCCTGGTCTGGCTCCTGTCAAACGCTGAAATTTTTTCAGACTGATATCAATAACATCATCTTTGATTAGGCGCCCTCCGATGCTCCGACCTTTAGAGCTTTGATTGCTAAAAGAACTCCTCTGAGTGGTGTCAATGCGGAGGACATCTGGCAGAAGCTGACTTAGGCGTTCATTAACCAAGGCGCTTTTTTGCTCGCCATAGGCCTTAAGACCAAAGCTGGCTGCTGCTAACATGCTGTCGTCATCAGCGGGTTGAATCTGATTCCAATGGTTTTGCTGATTCTGGTCAAGAATCAGCCCTTGATTGAGTAAAGGCTGGCCGAGCCTGTCAATTTGCTGATAGGCGTCTTGTAGCTTTAGGGTTTCACCTTTGCTACGCGGAGTGACCTTAAGGAGCTCTCCCTTGCTGCGAGGAGTGACCGACAGATGGTTAAAATCTAAGTCCATCGTTGTAGATTGTGATGAAAACTCTGCCTCAGGGAGATGAGTAAGAGAGCCTGCATTGCAGCCGGCTAGGACAATGAAGATGACAAGAACGGAATGTTTTTTCATAGCTGACTCAGATTTATAAAAGCCTCAAAGGCTTGAGGTTGATGGTTAAAGATGACAGCAAAGTCGCGGCTGGCATCATGAGTGAATGTCTCGCGAACGACTTCAGGTGCATAGTCATAGGCTGTCTGTAGGGCTTTTAAAGCCTGGTTTATGAGACTTGAATCCGGTTTATGGCGAAAAGCAAGTGCAGCGCACACGGCTTGAATATAGGGTACAATCCAGGGCCCATCTGACTCGATTCTAAGCGTATCGAGCAGTAGGGTAGCTGCCTCAAAGTTGAGCTGTTTGGCATAAGCTAAGGCTAAAAAGGCCGCGCTTTCACGGATAACGTCGCTTTCAAGCTGACTACGCTTGTCGGGATGAGCCAGCACACGACGAAAACAGTCTGTACAGGCTTGCCAGTGAATGTCAGCCAGATGTCCTTCGAGTAAATCAGCTAAATTGACATGGATACGGCCTGCTTCATCCAGTGCATAGATATTTTCAGGGACAACCTTAAGTGCCTTTTCAAAATAGCTCAGTGCCTGGCGGTATCGCTCACGGGCTTGTTCACGCAGGGGTTCAGCCTGGTTTTGCGTCAAGGATTGGGATCTAAACAATACATGATCTGCCCAAAGATAATGCATCACCCCCAGATTAATGATTACATCGACTAGGGTCAGGCCTTCGATTTGTTCGTCTGGGGTAAGATTGTAATCCTGTAAAGCAGCTGTCTGAAATAAAATGGCCTGTTCAAAAGAGCCTCGCGCTAACTCCAGATGGGCTAGTAAAGCCTTGAGTTGGACGGGTTTGATGAAAGTGCTAAAAGCAGCTTCGATTGCTTTTTCTGCACGCTGAAAATTTTGATGGCGAATAAGTTTAAGGCAATATTGCAAAAAATCGCTAAACTCTCCTATTGGAGCCATAGCTTGTGCTGATCCTGCTGGATTTAAGCGAGTGGATCCTGAATCCTGTACGGCAAAACCCGCCAGACGCATGAGTTCGTCACACAAATCATTTTCGCCAGGAGCTAGGCTTTCTGCCAGTCTGGCAACTACCTTGCGCGACGGTTGGCGAATGCCGTTTTCAACAAAAGAAACATATGACTTAGACAGCTTGCTGCTTTTGCTAAGACTGAGCTGTGACATATTGCGCTCCCTGCGCAAAGCCTGAATACGAAGCCCAAACTCTGAAGGTGAACATTCTATTTGCATGGGAATTAGTATACACAATTTGTGAGAATGATGTAAGTCATCGTTTACCTATGTTCACTGACATAAATTTAATGTAAAAACAAACCGATTTTTATTCTTGAAGACATAAGAATTATGAAGGCTTAAAATTGCGTGCTTATTTGTTCTAAGCTTAAAATTTACCTGTGTGATTTGCTTGTAAACCTTTACAAAACAATGAAAAATGTAACTTAATTTTATGACGATTTTGGCTTGTTTGTCCATTCCACTAAATGTGGATTGGTGTTATGCTGGCTTTGTTGAATTGTTGAATTGTTGAATTGTTGATTATGTTGATTAGTTAATGTTTAAGAATTTGAATGCTTTAACTGCTTTATAAAGGCCGACATTGGCCCATCAATTGCGGGGAGGTTTAAGCCCCCATGAAACGAAACAAGATTCTTGCCCTGGCATTGGGTGCCGCTTTGACAGGAACGGCTATCGGAGCTGGATACGTGTTCGCTTCTGATCACGATGACGGTACCACCGATATGAAAACGCAGAACACCAATCTGACCGATCTGTATGTTTTTACAGAAAAAAGTCAGAATCCAAATGCGGCGGATAATAACCTGATTTTTATCATGAACAGCAATCCGCGCTCGCTGGCTCGTCAGCATTATTACTTTAACCAGAATGCTCGCTATGAGTTTCATGTCACGCGGGTAGCTAACAATGATGATGTTCCCACCGGTCAAGATGATGTGATGCTGCGTTTTGAATTTGGTGCGCCTGATATGAACAAGCGCCAAAATCTAACAATTACTGCGATTCGCGATGGGCAAACAATTAGCTCGACTACCACAACGGCTGGTCAACCTATCATGACGACGGCTCTTGATGCTGCGCCCATCAATAATGAAGTGAGTCTGGGTGGACAGAACTTGACTGTCTTTGCCGGTCTGCGTGAAGATCCTTTCTTTTTTGACGTGGAACAGTACTTTAGGGTACGTGACGCTGCAGCTAAAGGTGCTGCTGGTAGCGTGCTTTTCCGGAACCCTGGTGTGGACTTTACCGCTGGCTATAATGTGCTCTCAATTGTTGCACGGGTGCCGCGTAATTTCCTACAGGGAAGTGGTGCATCCACTTCGTTTGACGTCTGGGAAACCATTTCGGTTAAGCAGTAAGGAGCAACTAATATGAAAACCCTGAATAAAACTTTTCTGGCACTTACAGCTATTGGTTTGTTGCTGACAGGCTGCGACAAGCTACCTAATAATGGCGTCAATACTGGTTCTGGTGATCCGACAGTCGGGATGCCTAGTGCACAGCCAACCACTCCCGGTACTAATCCTTCTAGCCAGCCAACAGCTCCTGCCATGACCCCCACACCAGTTCCGCAGTTTGTTCAAATGGAGCGTCTGGGTCGTCCTGCTATTAATGAAGGTTTGCTGATTACCAATGATTTGCTTAATACCTGGAATATGGTTCCGCCAGCAGCTGATGCGACGGCCGCTGCCAAGCCCATTGCTGATGAAGCAACGGTTGTTCTAAAAGCGCTTGGTAATAGCGATGCTCAGGTTGCGGCACTGTTTAAAGCGCTGCTTCCAGACGTAATGCGTATCGATACGACCAAAAAGAGCGGTTATGTGGGCTCTGCCCCTGGTATGCTCGACAATGTCACCAAAGACTTGCGCCCGGTGGGCGGTCGTATGATTAAAGATGACGTGATTGACGTTACCTTGCTTCTGGCTGTGCCCGGTGGCGGGCCGGAAGCAACGCCGATTGCCAACCTTGAGAGCGATAATGTCAGCTATGATGGTCCTAATGCAAATGGGACGAAACATAAACCTGTTCTCGACAGCTTTCCTTATCTGGCAGCTCCAAACTGAGTGGTCAGCTGAATTAAATTGAGTTGTAAGCGCCAGAGCCTAGCTTCTGGCGCTTACGCATGAGGATGTTATGAAAAACGAAGCTGCTGAACCGTCTGTTCAAGTCCCTAAGTCAGGGCAGATGAAGCCTTTTTTAATCTTCATGGCGACCGCTGCATTGGCGACAGGGGTTGTGTGGCTGTCTTCGCCTGGCTCCCCCTTGTTTAATCAGCCGAGCTTAAAACAACTTCCTGGCAGTCTGGCTCCTTATCAGTTGGTCATTCCCGAAAACGTTGATCCAGAGCCTGAAATTGCTTTTTATCGTCAGCGCATCAGTCAGAATCCTGATGGCTTTCTGGACTTGGTTTCATTGGCTGATGTTTATGTGCGAAGAGCAAAAGCCACTGGCGAAGCTGGCTGGTATCTTCTGGCCGAACAAGCCGCCCGCCGCTCGTTAGCGAATTATTCCAATAATCCTGGTGCCTTGCTGGTGCTGGCTCGCGTCGCCATTGCACGTCATGATTTTAATCAGGCCTTGAAACTGACGAGACAAGCAGAACAACTCAAGCCGGGAGATTTAGGGGCTCAGTCAAGTCTGGTGACGATTCAGCTTGGCTTAGGTGATCCCGCTGCGGCTAGACTTGCTGCTGAACAACTTGTTAAACGTGCTCCAGGTCTCGATGCCTATACTCAACGGGCCTTGGTCTCTGTTGCTCAAGGCCAGGATCAGCTTGCGATTCAAGACCTCAGGCACGGAATTGGGCTGGAGATGAGCGGTCAAATGGACGCTTCTGCTCAGGCCCGAGCCTGGCTCGGTCGTCTTTATGCTCGAACGGGCGAGCCTGATACTGCAGAGTCACTCTATACAGAGGCGTTGCGAATTCGCCCGCGCCATGCTGTTACGTTGGGCTTATTAGCCGATCTGGATCTGCGAAAAAACCGACTTGGGGATGCTGAAAGAAACTATCGCGAGGCTTTTGATGCGAGTCAGGCTCCTGTTTATTTAATCGGTCGCGCTCGGGCGTTGCAAGCTCAAAACAAACTCACTGAGGCTCACACACTTTGGCAAGAAGCCGAAAAAACGCTTCGCCGTGAAGTTAGCGCATCTGAATTTGGTCATCGCCGCGATCTTGCCCGCCTGCTGCTAGAGCGCAGTAAAAATCCACATGAGGCGCTAACACTGATGCGAGCTGAAATCAAGCAGCGTCAGGATGCCGAAACGCTCAACGTACTGGCCTGGAGTCTGAGCGCTAACAAACTTTGGTCAGAAGCCCGCGTTGTCATACAGCGCCTGCTGGCAACGGGGGCTCATGACGCAGAATATCTTTATCGCGCAGCACTGATTGAAAAATCATTAAATCAGCCGAAAAAATCCCAGGCTTATGTGAGTGAAGCTGATCGCCGAGACCCCGGCTTTAGAACTGACCCGTTCTATCTGTCAATTCATCAGGCTTTGGAGGCCCCATGAAAGGCTTTGTTAAACA
>CAJYHH010001196.1 GCA_913773825.1 Candidatus Sericytochromatia bacterium
CTTGTACAGTTAATTTTAGAACCGCGCGATGAAGTGATTGTCGGCGGCATGGGCGTACTGATGTCTGCGCTGCATAGCGTAATGCCTGGCACGGTCGAAAAAATGATGGGCAAACAAACCCGTCAGGCCCAGATCGATCAGTCGCCGCCTGCTCAATACACATCAGGGATTGTACACAGCCCATCAGATTTAGGCACTGATCTTCAGGGTGAAAAATTCAAAAAGGCCAGCTAAACACTTAGAAAAACCCTTATAAAAACCCCTAGAAAAATCATAATAGTTCCTGTTCTGATTTGCGGCTAAGCCAGTCTCTGAACAGGATTTTTGTTTAAGGCTATTCCTCTGATTCTGGTCTGGGCATCAGCTTAAACTCCCCATAATAAGCTATAATCGCCCTGGAGGGACACTGATGGAGACAGGGCCGGAACGCACAAACAGCCAAGCAAAAGACTGGCGGCTACCAGAGAGTTTACTGGCTGACTATGAGCCCTTGGCCCTGCTTGGCAGCAGATATTCTGTGCGAACCCTGTGCGCCCGACAAGCTGATGGTGGCGCACAGGTCATAATCAAAGAGCTGCGTTTACATCAGCTCCCTAACTGGAAGCCCCATGAGCTTTTTGAACGAGAAATCCAGACCCTGCAGCGCCTCCAGCACCCCCGTATTCCTCAACTGCTTAAACATCTGATTCATGAAGTCAAAGATGCTCAGGACTCACACATCTCGCTTTATGCGATCAGTGAGTATATGTCGGGGGTTTCGCTGCAAGCTAAACTCAATGCAGGCTGGCGGCCAGATGAAGCCTCTGTGCGGGCAATTGCGCGGGATGTGCTGCTCACTCTGGATTATTTACATCAGCGCAGTCCGATTGTGATTCACCGTGATCTAAAACCTGCCAATCTGATATTAGATCAAGAAAAAGTTTACCTTGTCGACTTTGGGGCAGTCCGCGATAGTCTGCGCCAACAGCGCGGTTCAACCGTTGTAGGTACGTTTGGCTATATGGCGCCCGAGCAATTTTTAGGCCAGGCGCTGCCCCAAAGTGATTTGTATGGGCTGGGTGCCTGTCTGCTTCATTTGTTGACGGGACGCCCTCCCTCTGAGCTGCCCTTTCAAAACTTACAGCTTTGCTTTGAAGCTGATTACCAGGGAGCTTTAAGCCCCTGGCTCAGACGTCTGTTAGCCCATCAGCCCGATCAACGTTTTAAAAGTGCAGCAGAAGCCCTTCAAGCACTAGACCAGCCTTTAGCACTCAGTCACCCGCCGCTTACTGAGACACCCGCTGGCAGCATAATCAACCTTCAGCATATAGAAGAAATGCCCCTGTTTGAGGCCCGTTCGGGCTGGGATCGCAGCAGTTTAATCTGGCTGGGCTCTGGCAGCTATTTAGGCTTAATGGCCATCCTGTTTGCGCTACAGTCCCAGGTTCCATTGGGATTAACCCTAAGCCTGATTGCGGCGGCCTTAGGCTGCCAGCTTTTGCTCCTTAGTCAGCTGCAGCGACGCAGCGAACTATTATTAAGCGATTCAGAGCTTCAGTTGAGCCAGTCTCAATACCTCGGTTTTTTGCGGTCCGTGCAGCGCATCCCTTATCAGGAACTTATCAGCTTTAAACTCGGCCAAGATCCTGAACCGCCTCATCAGATGGTTTTACGTCTGCGTCTGCGTGATGGCAGCAGCATCGATTGTTTTGATTTTTGTGCAGACATTGAAAAGCGCTGGCTCTACCAGCAAATTGCCCCACTGCTTCAGCCCAAAATACCACAGCTGATCTTCAATCAGCCTGTTCTCTCAACAGAGAGAACTTATAGAGAGGCGAATAGTCAAGCAAACACAGACTCTGATACAGACTCTGATACAGACTCTGATACAGACTCTGAAAAAGTAGCTGAAAGACTAGAGACATGAACGCTCATCCCGTTTTAGCAGGCCGATTATTAGCCGAGCGCTACCGCATCCAGACTCGTTTGGGCGGCTCTGAAGCGGTGATGACTTTTTTGGGTCTAGATGAAGCTGAAGCCAAACCTGTGATCATCAAACTATTGGCGTTTGGTCATTTACCGAGCTGGAAAACCCTTGAACTGTTTGAGCGGGAAGTGCAGATTTTGAGTCAGATTGAGCATCAGCGCATCCCTTACGTGCTGGCGCATTTTACCGACAAGCTCAGTCAAAGCTTAGTCCTGATTATGGACTATGTGCCGGGCCAGTCCCTACAGGACAGATTTGAGACGGGCTGGAGGCCCGATGAAACTGAATTAAAGCAACTGCTGACTCAGGTCCTTGAGATTCTGGTTTACCTTCAGGGTTTACATCCCCCTGTCATTCATCGCGATCTAAAACCCTCTAATATGATTTTTGATCCTGCAGGCAAGATTCACCTGATCGATTTTGGCTCAGTTCAAGCAGTGCTAAGTGATCCGTCTGGACCAGCGACTGTTGTAGGCACCTTTGGCTTTATGCCGCCTGAGCAATATCTTGGCCAGACTGTTCTGGCTTCGGATATTTATAGCCTGGGTGTCAGCGCAATTAGTCTGTTAAGCAAGCGAGAGCTCCCTGCTTTAGTCAGTCCAGAGCTCAAGCTGAACTTCAGGCCTTATTGTGAGGTGTCACGAGATTTTGCTGATTTATTGGCGCAGATGACAGAACCTGATCTCAGGCTGCGTTTTCAAAGTGCCCGTCAGGCCCTCGCAGCCCTGACAGGTCACCATTTGCCCAGCTTTAACCCTCAACCGCTGGATAGCGCTGTCATGATTGAACATCAGGCTCAGCATCTGATCCTCAAAAGCCGTCCACATCGAACATTTAGAGTTTTGGCTGGCGTGTCAGGGGTGTGTGGCTTGGGTTTATTTCACTATCTGGGTCTGATCTTAGGCCCAAGTTTATATCAGGGTGGAGCTTTGGGGCTGATCTCATTGAGTTTATGGC
>CAJYHH010001197.1 GCA_913773825.1 Candidatus Sericytochromatia bacterium
CGTTTAAATTCTGGCAGGTCTGTTCCCAGCAGAAAGTCCACATAAGGCTGCCAGGCTTCAGCTGTCAGATGCCGAATCCGGCCAACAGCCTGCCCAGTCTGGCGTTGCCAGCTGGATTTGCTCATAGCGGTTTCAATCCGGTGCTCAATCCCATCGCTGAGCTTAAAGCCATTGGCGGCAAAAAACTTAATGCCGTTATCGGGGGCGGGATTATGGGATGCTGAAATCATCGCGCCCATTGCAGCCTGACGCTGAGTCACCAGCCAGGCTACCGCTGGTGTCGGCACAACGCCGAGTAATTCAACATCCCAACCAATCGACGCAAAGCCAGCTGCTAGTGCGGACTCCAGCATATCGCCAGACTGGCGTGTGTCTTTGCCAATCAGGACTTTAGGATGAGTTGCCCCACCTTTTAAGACTGTGCCAGCGGCCATCGCCAGATTTAAGGCTAGCTCTGGCGTCAGGCGATCATTGGCGAGGCCCCGAACGCCATCGGTGCCAAAAAAATGTCGAGATTGTTCGCTCATTTATTGTTATCTTTCATCTTCTCGATTTCTTTGTCGATCTCGAGTTGCTCCATTTTTTTGCGCAGCTCAGCTTCTTTAGCGGCATCTTCGAGTTCTTCTGCGGTTTTACGCAGCTCGTCCTCAACTTTTTTGCGCTGGGCATCAATCTGATCCATACGCGCTTCTGCCTGTCGCAACCGCTCTTCGGCTCTGCCATAAGAATCAGTCGTACGCGTGTTGACATTGCCAGAAGGATCAACCATAAAGGTGCGCTCATCGCCCTGTTGTTCAGCATGACGGCGATGTTTAATCGACTCTTCGTGCTCAGCACGTGAGGTATAGTTGCCCTGGGGTTCAGTGCTTTGCTGAGTTTGTTGGGCTTGTTGGCTTTGATCCCAAAACGAAGTCTGAGCAGGAATTTTAAGCGTAGCGCCAATCCGGGGATAGTTTTCTTTTTTAAGACGGATAAAGCTGATGTCAGCTAAGTCCAGCAGCACTTCTTCATAAGGTGTAGACAAGTGAAACAGTCCGGTTTTTGAGTCGGGATCAAATTCCATCGCCCGCTGCATAAAGCGCAGCGCGGATTCGCGATCTTCCATGGGCACCAGAATACCCTGACCACTAGAAAAGAGAATTTCAAGTTCGACCATTTTGACCTCCGTTTTTAGCAGATAGCTGATAGCGTTTTAAAACTTTTAAAATTGACCGTTTAAATTGACCGTTATTGGCCTTAAACTGAGCTGATAACCGGCGGTCTGATTGGCGATCAAAACAACCAGCTACCAGCGACAAGCCACTAGCTAATTGCGGCTCCGGTTGCCACTTCACCCAGCGGTGTCATCACGCTGAGCTTGCCTTCGGACTTAGCGGCCAGCAGCATGCCGTGGGATTCAATGCCGCGCAGTTTAACCGGCTTGAGGTTAGCGACAACAACAATCTGTTTGCCGATTAGCTGTTCAGGCTCATAATAAGCCGCAACACCGGCGACGATCTGGCGTTTTTCGTCACCCAGGCTGACAATCAGGCGCAGCAGTTTATCGGTTTTGGGGACCCGTTCTGCTTCAAGGACTTCAGCGACACGCAGCTGAACTTTGGCAAAATCTTCAATGCCAATCAGGTTATCGGGTTCTGCCTCAGCGGCTTCTGGCTGACCCGCGGCTTGAGCTTCCGGTTTGCTTTCGGCGGTTGCTTCAGCTTTAGGCGCTTCAGCAACTGCAGTCTGTTCGGGTTTGGTTTCAGTATTTTCCATATCAGTTACCTCTTTGTATTCATGACGGGGGAAGAGCACCTGGGCTTCGCCTGCGCGAGTACCGGGCGGCAGCGCACCCCAGCGCAATTCCAGATTATTTTGATCGAGACCTAACTGAGTCAGCAGGTTTTCGACTTTGCCTGGAATCACCGGTGACAGCAGCGTAGCTGCCAGACGGAAAATTTCCAGTACATGCCAGAGCACGGTACCCATGGCATTCAGATCTGTTTTAGCCAGCTTCCAGGGTTCGGTCTGTTCCATATATTTATTCGCACGGCGAACCAGCTGCAGGACTTCTTCCAAAGCGGCATGCAGCTTAAATTCCAACACATGTTCTTTTACAGTGGCCAGAGTTTTTTCACCCAGGGCTTTAAGTTCAGCTTCGAGCTCACCGCCAGCGCCGGGCTCTGGCACCACACCGTCAAAGCTTTTAACCAGTAGTTTATGGGTGCGATTCAGCAGATTACCAAAGTCATTGGCCAGATCGCTGTTCATGCGTTCAACCATTGCTTTTTCGCTAAAATTGCTATCAAGCCCTAAGCTCATATCGCGAACTAAAAAGTATTTAAACGCATCAATGCCGTAGCGGTCCATCAGTTCCAGTGGCTTAATCACATTGCCTTTGGACTTGCTCATTTTGGCAGAGTCAATCAGCCACCAGCCGTGAGCGATCAGAGATTTTGGCGGTTCATAACCTGCTGCTTTAAGCATCGTTGGCCAATAGACAGCATGGACCATTAAGATATCTTTGCCGATTAGATGATGGGATTCAGGCCACCATTTGTTTAGCTCTTCGTCACCGCCTTTGTCGAGCAGTACGGAGATATAGTTCAGCAGGGCGTCAAACCAGACATAACAGACGTAGTCTGTATCAAAGGGCAGATCAATCCCCCAGCTCATGCGCGATTTAGGCCGAGAGATACACAGATCGCCCAGGGGCTGTTTTAAAAAACCTAAAATCTCGCGACGACGGCCTTCGGGACGAATAAAGTTTGGATTGGCTTCGATATGCTGAATCAGCCAGTCCTGATACTGACTCATTTTGAAGAAGTAGTTTTTTTCCTGTAAAAACACAACTTCAGGGCTGTCTTTGGTATAGCCTTTTTCTTCCATTTCTTTGTCAGTCAAAAAGCGCTCATCAGAGACTTCGTAAAAGCCTTCGTAGCTGTCTGAATAGATCAGGCCCGCTTCATAAATGCGCTGCAGCACATCTTGAACCACTTTGGTGTGGCGAGGCTCGGTGGTGCGGACAAAATCATCATTAGAGATGTTCATCTTTTTCCAGAGATCCTGAAAACGCGGGGCGACAGATTCAACGTAGTCTTGAACCGGCATACCTTTTTTATCGGCGGCCTGCTGGGCTTTTTGGCCGTGTTCGTCAGTACCGGTTAAAAAGAAGGTTTCATAGCCATAGAGCCGGTGATAACGGGTCAGCACGTCCGCCATGGTTGTGGTGTAGGCATGACCCAGATGGGCCTCGTCGTTAACGTAATAAATCGGTGTTGTGATATAGAAGCGTGACATGGCGATTCTCCTGCAATTGCTCGATAAGCATTATATAAGCTGTTGGCCATCAGCTGTTAGCCAATAGGGCTGAATCCCATGTCTGATCATCGCTCTAAGCAAGGCAGCTTGAAGAATAGCCGGCTATGTTTAATCAGTTGGCTGTGAGCCTTGAGCCTATTTAAGCGTGAGCACTTACCTTCCCCACGACAAAAGCCCCTGGGTAACCAGGGGCTTGATGTCTAGATTGTCGTAAAAACTAGTGGTGCTCTGCGACCATGCCACCGATATAAGAAGCGGTAAGCATCGAGAAGATGAAAGCCTGGATGAAGCCAACCAGGACTTCAAGCAGGAACATCGGCAGAACCACCACGCTGGTGACCACGTAAGCCGAGGTCAGGAACAGCAGGATCCCGATTACAATTTCGCCGCCGAGGATGTTACCGAACAGTCGGAACGAGAGCGACAGAGGACGTGAAACGTCTTCCATCATGTTCAGCGGGAACAGGAACCACATGGGCTGGAAGTAATGCTTAAAGTGCGCCAGACCTTTTTTCTTGATCCCGAAGAACCAATAAGAAGCAACTGCCGTCAAAGCGATCGGGAAGTTGGTGTTCAGGTCGTTGGTCGGGGCTGCAATTTCAAAGCCTTGAGGCAGACCAAACAAATCCAGTTCGATAATGCGCCAGGGCAGCAGACCCACCCAGTTGGCGGTCAAAATAAACAGGAAGATCGTACCAACCAGGGGCACATAACGCGCTGTATGGTGGCTGATCTGAGATTTAACAATGTAGTGAGGCAGATCAACTAGGCTTTCAAAGAAAACCTGTTTTTTTGTCGGCTTTTTAGCCAGTTTGCGAGTGGCCGAAATCGCCATCACAATCAGAATCGCCATGACAACCCATGTGGCAATCAGGGTGTTAAGGTGGACGGTTTGACCGCCCACATCAACCACAAAGGGAGCCGGGGGATGATAACCGGTGGAGTGACCACCGTGTTCACCGCCATGCTCACCACCGTGTTCAGCGCCATGGCCGGCGGCTGCGCCGTGACCACTTTCATGGCCGGCAACGGGTGCATCATGTGATTCAACGGAATGAGCGTCAGTTTTTAGAGGCTCGTCATGACCTTGAGTGGCTTCAGAACCGGCGAGGGCATGGCCCTCGCTGGCATCGTGGCTTTCCGTTTTCAGGGTGGTGTCGGCAGCGTTGTGGCCGCTCGTTTCCGAGGGACTGTGGTCGCTGGCGCCAGGCTCGGTGCCATGGCCTGAAGGGACGGTGGTCGTGGTGCCCGAGTGAGTCTCGGGGCTGCCGTGTTGCGTTTCTTGCGCGAATGCAGGCTGCACAACCGTTCTCCTTTGTTAATGAATATCTTTTGAAAAAATATCCTTTAAAAAACCTTATCGGAAATCTCAGGATATCAAATTCTTTACAGAATCTTAATCTGAAGCATTTTACCACGTTTCATCAGCGTCAGGTAGCTGTTAGCGCGCCTGACTTTGAGAGCAAAGTGGGAGTTTTTTGCTGGAAAACAAATTTTTAATCTTAAAAGATCTTTACCAAAAGGGGGCCGTGTTCAAGTTTTTGACAAGTCCTGAATTTTTTACACTTATGCTGAAATGAATCAGGTTAAAACACGCCCTGAACAGCCGATAAGCTTTTTATCGGCTAAACATTTGCAAGCGAGTTTGTGTGATGACAGGCTGACCAGAGGCTCCCGTTAGGGAGCTTTTTTATTGCTGGGCTATTGGGCTGGCTGGGGTAATTTAAT
>CAJYHH010001198.1 GCA_913773825.1 Candidatus Sericytochromatia bacterium
GTGAACCTTTGGCTGCCTGAGGCTGTAAATTCAGCATCAGGGCTCAACACTCAACACGCTGACACCAACCACATCCGCAACCGCAATTAAATCCTGCTGCAGCTGTTTCGGACTGACCTGAGTCAGCAAAGTTAAAATCACTTCATTGTCGAGCTGCTCTTTCATAATCAGCTCAGCTGCAGGTTCGGTGCGAATAATGGTACCCTGTCGATCCAGCAATGAGGCAATCAGCGCCACACGCGCTGCTTTCATGCGGGTGTCACGGCGCAGGCTAATATGCAATTCCAGGCTGCTAAGACCTTCTTCTGCAGCAGCAGCCATAACATGCCGTTCAATGTCGCTATATTGAAGCCGATGCTGACGATGTTGATCCGCTGAATCCTGAGTGGGTGCCTGGGTTCCAAGCTGGGCCAGCCGCTGATGGGCTCGCTCTTTATGGGCATTAATCAAGGACTGCAGACGAGAGGCGGCTTGTTGGCTTTTTGGCGTCTGATGCAAACGCGAGACAATCAGGCGCTCTTGGGCCAGCTTGGTTACTGCCCGCTCTAATTCTGGATAATCGGGCAGGAGGGTATCAAAATCGCGCTTTTCAAGCACATAAACGCCGCAGTCTTCGACAGCCCGAATGGTTGATTTGGCGGGTTCACGATAAACCAGACCCATAAAGCCAAAGCTATCGCCAGCCTCAAGCATCAGGGTTGGCGTATTTTGTTCAGACAAAACTTCAGCGCGACCGGCCTGCAGCACAAAAAAGCTATGGCCCATCTGTCCTTTGCGCAGCATCACTTCGCCGGCTGCATAACGCCTAAAGTGCAATAAAGCCTCTAGCTGGTCAAAGAATGCAGGGGTGCCATCAGCAAATAGCTCAGTTTTTTTCAGCGTGCGGCGCAGAGTGGGCATATGCTCTGGATCTGGGGTTTCGATATGAAAGTTTTCAAAGCCTTTTTGGGTCGGCATTTTGATTTCAGCCTGGCGTAAGCGAGTCGGCAATTCAAGTTCCAGCTTAAGCTCATGCAAAAAGGCAAACCAGACAATTTGTTTGGAGAGTACATCAATTTCCATCACGCGATTGGCATCAATCAAAACAATATTTTGATTATTGCGTCTGACCATTTTAAGCGGCCAGGCCATATCAAAGCGCTCATCCATACCCTCTTTAAAATAGACCACTTCACGAATCACCCGACCATCGGGATCCATTTCTAACAATCGATAATGACCAGCATCCACAATCAGCGTATTGCCATCAAATAAACGCTGGGCAAAAGCCGGGCGATTCAGTCTGGTACTCGCGCCAAAGACACGGATTACCTGCTCATTTTTGATTTCTAGAACCCGGTCATTGCCGGTATCTGTAATCAAATAAGATTCTTCGTGAGTGTACTGAACATCATTAGGCGTATTTAAAAAGCGCGGCCCGTCACCGGCTAAACCACAGTGGCCAAATTGCCAGGTCATTTTTTGGCGGCGGTCTACTTCTAAAATCCTGTGGTTGCCTTGATCCACAATCAAATAACGCGCATCTCCAGCCAGATGATAACGAGTTGCTTTAACGGGTTTATTCAGAGCTAATTCAGGCTTCAAGCCTGTGTCTAATTCCCAGATGATCCGACCTGAATGTGTACATTCCAGCACGCGATTGGCGCCACGATCGGTTAACAATAAACTGAGATGATCCAGCCAGAGCATATCCCATGGCTGACGGGATCCGGGTAAATAACGGAAATCAATTTGCCAGGTCACATAGCTGTAGCGATGGGTGTCGACCACTAATAAGCGACCACTTTGCACATCGGGAATCGCAAAATAACCCGTAGGCAGCCAGGTGTGGGGCAAGGTTGAGGCAATCCGGCGCTTAATCGCCCGCTCAGAGTTAAGCAGTTCAGCCCCACAGGTATCACAGTTCCAATGGCCTAACATCGGGCTGCGGCATTCCGGACAATGACTCGGCGGGGTGTCATAAGGCTGGCGTTCAGTGGCGTGACGCAGCTGAATTAAAGCCATAATTGACTCACGTAACAACACGGTTTTTAAACGCGTACCCGGAATCAGATCCTGAATATCCACAGGAATCACGTCATGGTCTTGTAAGAGCAGGCGATATTGATGGGCTTCTTGTCTGAGCTGTCTGAGCGCTTTGGGCTGAGATTCTAAGTCAATACCTGTATGCTGAAAAAACGAGCCGCTTAGGACATGCAAAATATCGTCATCTACTTCATCTGATAAAGGAATATTTTCAGCGGCATGTGCCTCTGGCAATGAGCTTAAACGCTCAATTGGCGACAAAAACAACAGCGCTGCTTCAGAGACTTTAGAGGTATTAACAGGGATTTCAGGCGGTTTAGGCGGCTCTGGGGCTATTACCTGCTCAGGTTCTGATTCAGATTCAGGGCCTGAGTCTGGGCCAATAACCTCAAGTACCGTGTCGTTGTCTGGATCATCAGGTTGAGGAAACAGCTGAAGCAGGGTGTTTTCAGTGACGAGATTTTCATCCAGCAAAAGCTGAGCTAAACGACGCCGGTAACGGTGAAGCGGATTGGGTACAGCAAAAGCCAGCTGTAAAGGCTGTGGCCGTCCCCGAAGTAACTCAGGCCCGCTCAAAACCAGCTGCTGAGTATCTAACCAATAAAGCGCAGGCTCACCGGGCTCGCCCAATAACATCGCCAGCCATTTGCCATCTGGTGATAAAGCAAAAGGCGTTGCCACACTGAGATTCTGTTCGCCATACAAAGGAGCAGGCAAAGGAATCCGGAACAGTTCTTTAAGGGACAGTGGA
>CAJYHH010001199.1 GCA_913773825.1 Candidatus Sericytochromatia bacterium
TGTGCTGGAACGGGCCGCAGCAGACAAACGTGGCAGTACTTTACATCTGCAGCGCGAGTTTAAAGCCTCACCAGAACGGGTTTATCAGGCGCTGATTACAGAGCAGGATGTGTCTAACTGGATGGTGCCAGACGGTATGACCAGCACGGTCAATGGCTTTGAATCCCGTGAAGGCGGAAAATTCAGCCTGTCATTGACCTATACCGGCGACGGGCAGGGCAAAACCAGCGACAAAACCGACACTTATCATGGCCACTTTGTCAGTCTGATTCCCAATCAGCAGGTCATCCAGCAGATCGAATTTGAAAGTGATGATCCGGCGATGCTGGGTCAAATGACCGTCACTTTTACTCTTAATCCAACTCCCGAAGGCACTGAGCTTGTGGCGGTCCATCAAAATGTTCCGCCTGGAATCGCACCGGCTGATAACGAACGGGGCTGGCGTCTGTCTTTTGATAAGCTCCAGAAGCTGCTTGAACAATCAGCTTAAGCTACATGCCCAGGTCAATGCGCTGAACCGCAAAGGCCATCATCAGATTCAGGCCAATTAACAGCAGCAGAAATTTCCACCAGGGCCATTTAAACAACACCATGGTGACAATCTGCAAGGGTACTAAACTCAGCGGCCAGAGTAAATTAACAATTTGTCGGCTGGTATTCACTGACAGCACCGATGCGGGCTCTGCGCCACTCAGCGCAAGCAAAGGATGAGTAGCCGCAATTAAAGCGCCACCAATGGGATTCACCGGGGCCAATAACATGCTGACAAGGGCCAGCAGACCACCACCAAAAAACAGCGCCAGATAAGTAAGATAAAAACGGGGACTCGCTTCGTCTTTCATACGGTCTCATCTTGCCAGATCCAGCTAGACAGCAACAAGCAGACCCAAAATAAATGAGCGAAAAGCAGCACAGGCAGCGCGCCTCTTATAGCCTGATATACTGACACCGAATAAACACGTATCAGACCAGCAGGAGCTTAAGCTTGATGTCACACTCCAAAGCCATTGTCACCTGCGCCCTTAATGGCGTACTGACGGATCCTGAAACTCATCCTGTACCGGTTACACCTGAACAAATGGCCGCTGCTGCTGCCGAAGCCTATGATGCCGGCGCCAGCGTTGTGCACTGTCATTTTCGCCGCCAGGAGCCCGGCAAAGGCGCGCTGCCCAGCTGGGACCCCGAAGTGGTCGCCGCTTGCTGTGAAGCCATTAAACAGCGCGTACCGGAAATCATTATCAACATGAGTACGGGGATTGTCGGCAGTGACATCTCGGGTCCCTTAGCCTGTTTAGAGCGCGTCAAACCCGAAATGGCCGCCATGAACGCGGGCTCACTGAACTATCTCAAAACCCGTTCAGACGGCTCCTGGGCCTGGAAGCCGATGCTCTTTGATAACCCCATCGAAAAAATCGAAAAGTTTCTGACGGTGATGCACACTAACGGAATTGTGCCGGAATGTGAGTGTTTTGACACAGGGATTATCCGCAGTCTAAAAATGCTTGTGGCCAATGGCCTGTTAAAAAAACCGTTACATGCTTCACTGGTCATGGGTGTGGCCAGCGGCATGCCCGCCAAAGCCAGCTGGCTACCGCTGCTGATTGACGAACTGCCGCCAGAAGCACATTGGCAGGTGATTGCGATTGGCCGCCAGGACATCTGGGAGCTCCACCGCAAATGTGCTGAGCTCGGCGGCCATGTGCGCACCGGCCTGGAAGATACGTTTTATCTGCCTGATGGTAGCAAAACCCGCTCCAATGGCGTCTTAATCGAGGCTCTGGTCAAAGTGGTCCATGACAGCGGCCGCCAAATCGCCAGCCCGGCTGAAGCCCGCCAGATGCTGGGAATTGTTTAAACGTTTATTTAACCCAGGCGCGTGGTAAAAACAGGCCTTCAGGCAGCAGCGTGCGGCCTAATAACTTGGGCGGCTGGAGCTGGAACCACTGGATCTCAAGCTGTTTTTGGCTGGCAGTGTTTAACAGCGCAACACGTTGACCGTCAGCAGACGGATGCAGCGCCAGGACACTATTGGTTTTAACCCGTAGTGGCGTCAGAGTTGAGCGCGTCAGATGATAAACCTTCAGGCTCTGGCTGGCCTGATCGATGCTGACTACTTTGTCAGAACCGGCCCAAATCGCCTGCTGAGGTGATGCGAGATGCTCGTCGAGTACGCGCCAATAACCGGTCATTAGATCCAGACAGGCCAGACCTTTGAGTTCAGCTGGTCCATTGGCAAATTTAGACGGCAAGTTGCGGCTAAGCAAAAGCTGACGGCCATCAGGACTTAACATCCAGCCCGCTAAGCGCTGAAAATCCAGACGATACAGCGGTGACCAACCAGCAGGCCAATAGAGCTGATGAGCCGGTTTGCCCTCTAAGCTATAACTCTGGCCACCCGTAGGCTGTACCCAGGCAATTTCACGTCCACCGTCTAACCAGTGATACTGAGCGGTCCGGGCATAATCCCGGGGCTGGGTGATCAGCCGTTTGGGCTCACCCCCTTTGACTTCAACTCGATACAGCGCGGCTTTCATTTCACGGCCGCTGCGTTCATAGAGCTGAATCACCAAACGCTGACTGTCAGGGGACCAGAGCAGGCCCGGGTAGCCGATTTTAAGCGAATCAGCCTCAAGGCTCCAGAGTTCAGCCGGACGAAACAGTCTGCGGGGCTGGCCCTGACGGGGCGCCAGCCAGAGTTCAGGTAAAGCTTTTGAACTCGGCAAACGCCAGAAAGCCAATTGTTTACCATCCGGTGACCAGGCTGGAATCCCCACAAAGCTATCGGCTTCACGGGTAAAAGCAGTAAGGGCACGGGGCCTGTCGAGATTTAATTCCCCGGCAAAAAGATTCAGCGTCGGATCGCTGAGTGCCCCCCAATAAACCCCTTCATAAAAATCGGGAGCCGGTTCAAAACGGGATTTTTCGGGCTGTTTAATCTGCCAGCGCTTCGCTTGAGCATCAGGACTAAATAGCTGACCTGGCCGACCCAAAGGCGTGACGGGCAAAAAACCTTTGTCACTCTGCAGCCAAAAAGTATCTGCCTGGACAGGTTGTACAGACAGGTTTAAAAAAGCCGGCAGCAGGGCACAAGCCAGCAAAGCGTTTAATCTGTGTTTGAGTTTAGACATTATAAGCGCCAGATCGCTGCACCCCAGCTCAGACCACCGCCCACTGTATTTAAAGCCACTAACTGGCCCGGTTGAGCTTTTTCAAGCAGATGATGCAAGCCCAGCAACACACCTGCAGCCGTCGCGCTGGCATAGCGATCCAGCACATGAATCTGTTTTTCAGGGCCAATCCCAACTTGTTGGGCAACCGCAGAAGTCAGAGCTTGATTCACCTGATGGGGCACATACCAATCCAACTGATCAGCTGTAACCCCAGCCTGAGTCAGGGCCCCCTGCAGGGCATCTAAATAGCGCATCGGCACGGCTTCTTTAAGCTCAGTGGCCTGGCCGTGATAATAATACAACCCGGCATCAATGGCATCGTGAGTCGGCGGCAATAAACCCGGTGTGTTTACAAGCTGGCCGAGCTGACCATCAGAGCCCATAAAAGCACCTAAAATGCCGTGTTCAGGCTCGGCGGGTGTCAGCAGCAGCGCGACGGCAGCATCACCTACTCCCATCACGGTTTCCTGAATCTGGGGGTTGGCGTATTTAGACGGCGTTTCTGAGACCACCAGCAAAACTTTTTCAAAACCCTGCTGAACATACATCGCCGCATTGATTAAGGCAAACAAGCCCGTGCTGCAGCCCGCTTTTAAATCCAGACAAGGGGCCTGAATCTCAAGTGCAGCGCCTAAAGCACAGGCTGACGAAGTGGTCGTTTTATGCGGCGTTGTCGTAGCCATTAAGACTAAATCAATCTCTTTGGCACTCAGATTTTGTTCTTCCAGCAGGGTTTTAACCGCTTTAACCCCTAAGTCCACGCAGTTTTCTTCCTGATGATTAGCCGGGGTGCCGATTAAGTGAGTCCAACGTCGAGCCCGTAAGCCCACCACTTGTTCAGGGTATTCGGGCGTCATGCCGCGAGCGGCTAAGACTTCAGCGTAGTTTTCACCCAGCGCAAAGCGAAAAATATCCGTATTGAGAATCCAGTCTGGACGTCGTCCATCGGGTAATTGAATCGGTTCAGGCAGGCCAGCAGCTGAAGCCGCAACTTTGACGCCCGGAATGCCTTTAAAGGCCCGTCCACCGGGAATCTGGCCTCTGGTTATTGCGGGCTTTATCACCTGCTCTTGGGTTTGATCAGGGTTGTGATCAGGCGCTTGGCTCATAACAGAATCTCCTCTTCAAAGCTGAGTAAAATATCCCCTTTACGCACCCGGCTGCCCACTTCGATGTGTAAGCCGGCAATCTCGGCGCTGGCGCGGGCCGTGACCTGCAGCTGCATTTTCATCGCTTCTAAAATATATAACACCTGTCCCGGAATGACGCGCTCACCGACTTTGACACACATCTGGCGCAAGATCCCATCCATTGGGGCAGCGCCGACCTGATGGGTTACGCGCACTTGATCCCCATCATCCTGGCGACCGCGATAAATCGCCATCACTTGCCCGGACTCTAACACTCGCCAGGAGCCATCATTCCGCGCAATCAAAGTCAGACAGCGGGCCCGGCCCTGATCTAAACCTGTCAGTCTCCAGCTATCAGCCCCCAGCTGACTTAAACGCAAACAGCGCCAGCCTGACAAAAGCTGAGCCGCTAAGTCCTGCATCTGCTTTAACTCAGGCATCGGGTTTGGATTCAGCGCCAAAACGCAGGCCTCCAGTAGCCCGATTCTGTCGCCTTATCAGCGGCTAGCGGGCGGCGGTTAAACGCATCAAACTGCTGGGTGAGCTGTTTAAAAGCGGATTCAGGCCAATCAGCAGGGCGGGTTAAAGTTTCAAAATGACGGGTATCATAGTCCCCAGCCATAAAGCCCGGATCTTGCAAAGCAGCCAATAATGCGGGCTGATTTGTGGCAAAGCCTGAGCCACCTGAAATCTCTAATTGAGTCAAAGCCAGCTGTAAACGCAAACGAGCGCGCTCTCGATCTGGGCCATAAGCAATGATTTTAAGCAGCAGCGGATCATAGCGGTCAGAGATCTGCATGCCGGCATAAACACCTAACTCAAGCCTGACACCCTGACCATCAGGCAAAACCAGCTGATAAATTTCGCCGGCAGCGGGTAAACCACTCCAGGGATGTTCAGCATATAAACGGGCTTCGATGGCATGGCCGTTTAACTCTGCGGGCGGGCTAAAAGCGTGAAGCTTTTCACCCTGGGCAATTCGCAGCTGCCACTCAACGAGATCTAAACCGGTTAACGCCTCTGTGACAGCGTGCTCGACCTGTAGACGAGGGTTTATTTCTAAAAACCAAAACTGCTGCCCATCAAATAAAAACTCAGCTGTCGCTAATTGATCTAAACCAATTGCTTCTGCTGCCCTGCACGCCAGTTGGTAAAGCGTTTTGCGCTGCAAAGGATTTAAAGCCGGTGAGGGGCCTTCTTCAATGACTTTTTGGCGACGGCGCTGAACTGAACACTCCCGTTCAAACAAGCTCAACAGATGTTCACCATCAGCTAAAAGCTGGACTTCAATATGCCGAGCCCCTGGCAACCAGCGTTCAGCTAAAACAGCGGCCTCGCCAAAATGGCGCAAAGCCTGATCCAGACAGCTCTCTAGCGCAGCTTTTAAGTCGTCTGGCTCTCGCACGAGCTGCATCCCAATCCCACCGCCACCATGAGCAGGCTTAAGCAATAAAGGCAGACCTAATTGCAGCAGGGCTTGCAGCGTCTGCTCTGAAGCATCACCACAAGCCACAGAAGGCAGCAGCGACACACCGGCCTGCTGCATGGCCGCTGCACAGGCTGCTTTATCACCGCTGAGGCTTAAAACATGTGGTGAAGGCCCAATCCAGGCAACCTTAGCGGCCTGACAAGCCTGAGCAAAAGCGGTGTTTTCAGATAAAAAGCCATAACCGGGATGAATCGCAGCCTGATGATCCTGAGCGGCTTTAACCAAGGCTGCGGCATCCAGATAACTCGGAATCTCAACAACCTGATCCGCCAGACGCAGCAGTTCAGGATGGCAATCATCTGGGGTATAGACCATGATGACACCTAAGCCCAGCTCACGACAGCTTCGCGCAATCCGGCGCGCAATCACACCACGATTGGCAATCAGGACGGTTTTAAAGCGTTTAAACGGAGGTTCAGAGTTTGTCACAACAGCCTCCTGCCTCATAGCGGTGGATTTTGAGTATGTTTAAGCGGGTGATGACTCAGACGCTTCTGGCCAAAATGACGCAGGGCGCGAATAATCTCACGCCGGGTCTCAAGCGGCTCGAGAATATCATCCAGGTACATCGACGCGGCAGCCAAAAGCGGGTCATCTAAACGCAAACCTGCAGCATGTAATTGCTCAACCTGGGCGCGACCGGTTTCACTCTGACTGAGTACGGTGGTCATGGCTTGATCACTCATGACGCCAATCATAGCCTGGGGGTAAGCATAAATCAGATCGCCCTCACCGCCTTTGGGGCTGGCCATACAATAAGTGCCGCCAAATAAACGTCTGACGACAATCGTAATTTTTAGACCTTTTACCAGATACAGCCCATGCATGACCTGGCTGATATGGGTTAACATGCCCTGTTTTTGAGCCTCTAAGGTCGGCATCGCACCCGGCACATCAATAAAGCTCAGCAGCGGGTAGTTAAAATTGGCAATAAAGGTTAAAAAACGCGCCAGCTTACGGGCCCCGTCCGGGTCCAGCGCCCCGGCCAGATGTAAAGACTGATTGGCAATCACCGCCACCGTCTGGCCACCAAAAGCGGTAAAGCCTGTAACTAAATTGGGCGCAAAATCAGGCTGAACCTCAAAAAACGCCTCATCATCAGCGCAGGCTTTAATCAGCGCGCAGATATCAAAAGGGGTGGTTTCTTCAGCTGGAATCAGCTCGTCTAAACCGGTCACAGGCCGTTCAATCGGGTCACGGCAGCTAAAGCGCGGCGGGGCTTCAGCATGATTAGCCGGCAGCCAGCGCAACAGCTCACGGGCTTTGGCTAAAGTAGCGGCTTCACCTTTACAGACAAAATGGGCATTGCCCGTATAGCGCGTATGAACATCCGTGCCGCCCAACGCTTCTTCGCTGAGATCTTCACCAGTTGCACTGAGATTAACGCGGGCCCCGGCAATTGAGAGGGTTGAAGCGGCTTCCATAATCACAAAATCACTCAGGGTCGCCATAATCGCGGTCGCGCCAATACAGTGGCCAAACGTGCAGGTAATCTGCGGAATGACGCCTGAAGCCATCAGGGTTTCAACCGTGGGATGGGCATAGCCCTGAGAAATATGAACAGCCTCTGAGATTCTGGCCCCGCCAGATTCTAATAAACCGACTATGGGTGTGCCGCTCTGGCGGGCTAAGCGCAAAAGTTCATCAAGCTGGCGAGTCTGCAGCACGCCCAGACTGCCGCCCTGGACTTGCGCTTCAGTCGCCCAGGCCATCACAGGCCGGCCATGGACTTCACCATGAGCGCAAATCATCCCGTCGCTCCAGCGTTTGGCTTCTGGGGCCCGAGCAAAGCGAAACAGCTCACGCCAGCTGCCAGGATCATATAATTGCTCTAGGCGCTGACGTGCGCTTAAGCGACCGCTGCCATCGAGCTTTTGGCGCAGGCTGTTTTCTTCCTGGGCCTGGGCCTGAACAATCGCTTTAAATTTAGCGTCGTCTGGATGTTTCATAAAGCGGCCGCAGAAACTAAACTTGCTGTTTTTAACAGCGCCAGACCCAGAGTATGACCGGCTCCGGCTGAAACCATCAAGACCCGGCTGCCAGCGGGAATCTGCTCGCGGAATTGTGAAAGCACAAGCGGGATTGAAGCAGAAGACGTATTGCCGACTTGAGGCAGATTGATCAGCATTTTTTCAAACGGCAGCTCCAGACGGCGCGAAACTTCTCTCAGAATATTTAGATTTGCCTGATGGGGAATCACAAAGTCGATATCTTTCAGCGTCAGATTAAGCTGGTTCAAAAAGCGCTGAGTGTATGCTGTCATGCCTTCAACCACTTCAAAAAAGACCTTTTCGCCGTGGGGCATCTGTAAATAATGTTTGCCCGCTGCAACCGTCTCCGCACTAGCGGGTTCACGTGCGCCACCCGCAGGAATAAACACTGAATGATAACCGGCCCCATCAGCCATTATCTCAACGCCGATTAAACCAGAGCCCACTGGGCCTGGAGTTAACACAGCAGCAGCGGCCGCATCACCAAAAATCGGCGCCATTCCGGGCTCTTGCGGATTAACAAAGCGTGAGCGGATTTCAGCGCTCATCACCAGCACTTTGCGGGCACCGGTCAGAATATGCCGGGCACCGGTATCTAAGCCATAGATAAAACCCGAACAAGCGGCAGTGATATCAAAAGCGGGGCAGCCTCTTACCCCTAAACCCGCCTGCACCGCACAGGCTGTAGCCGGACTGGGATGGTCCGGTGAAATGGTGCTAAGCAGAATTAAATCGAGTTCTGACGGCTCTGTCTGGGCTTCGGCTAAAGCGCGACGGGCAGCTTGCAGAGCCAGATCAGAGGTACTTTCGTGTTCAGCGGCAACGTGGCGGGTTTGAACCCCGATTCGGCGCTCAATCCAGGCGGGGTCAACGGGCAACTGGCCCTGAGCAATCAGCTCCGCATTGCTCAAAACGCGCTCAGGCAGATAATGACCTAGACCGGCCAGGGCAACGCCCTGATTAGGGAAGCTCAGCAACATCGTGATAAACTACTGCCAAATCGTTAAATGATCTAAAATCCGGTATAACCGTTACAACCCAAGTATACGCTATGTCCATCAAAGGTGCCGTTTCCCAACTTATGCGTCTGCCCGCAGGTCGCCGCTTTGAGCGCGCAACCTGGCAGCCCGAAGCTGCTCAGTGGTCTAAACTTCAGCAGATTCTCAACAAGAATGCCCAGACTGAATTTGGGCGTCAGCACGGTTTTGATCAAATCCGCTCAGTTGCGGATTATCAAAAGGCCGTGCCGATCCGCACTCACGAAGAACTACGCCCCTGGGTTGAGCGTATGACCCAGGGCGAAAAAAACGTCCTGACTTATCAGGACCCGATTTATTATTGTGTAACCTCTGGCAGCGCTGGCGCCCCCAAACCGAGCCCGATTACACCGGATTATCGCGATGAATACCAGACGGTTGTCCACGCCTTTCTGTATTACGTCTACAAAGAGCATCCCAATGCCTTTAACGGCAATGCCCTGTACTTTAATGGCTCAGCTGAAAAAGGCCAAATGCCTTCCGGTGTCCCTTATGGCACCATGAGCGGCTTTAACAGCAAAAATTTGCCGCCGCTGCTGAAAAAATTCTATGCTGTGCCCTATGAAGCGATGACGCTGGATGACTCCGCTTCGCGTTATTTTAGCGTTGCGCTGCTGGCTTTAGCCAAACCGGTTTCAATGATGCTGGCGATTACCGCCTCCCCGATGATTCTCTTTGCTCAGACCCTGCAAAACGAAAGTGAAAAGCTGCTCAAACATCTGCATGACGGCACTTTACCCGCTGACATCGTGCTGACAGACGCTGAACGTAAGCTGATGAGGTCTTTGCAAAAGCCTCATCCTAAACGGGCTAAAGAACTCAGCGCATTACTACAGCGCACTGG
>CAJYHH010001200.1 GCA_913773825.1 Candidatus Sericytochromatia bacterium
GGTGCGCCGTATTGGGATCAAAACGCTCGCGGTACGCTTACGGGCCTGACCCGTGGCGCCAATAAAGCGCATATTACGCGCGCAGCCCTTGAAGCCATTGCCTACCAAAGCCGTGATGTTTTAGATGCCATGGCGCGTGATGCGGCCAAACCTCTGTCATTACTACGTGTAGACGGCGGCGCTACCGCCAATGACTTTTTAATGCAGTTTCAGTCAGACGTTTTGCAATTGCCTGTTGAGCGCCCAGCTGTTACCGAAACCACCGCTTTAGGTGCCGCTTATCTGGCTGGTTTGGCGGTTGGCTATTGGGAAACCCCTGATGCGATCAGCGATAATTGGCAGCTGGGCAAAAGTTTTGAACCCGAGATGTCAGTTGGCCAGACTGAAAAACTCTATGGGGGCTGGCAGCACGCCATTCGCCAAACTCGCAGCTAGTGAGATTTAAACAGGTGCGAAGTGGGTAGAGGAAAAATCGTCATTTCTTTTCAGCTTTTCTTATCTACCCACTACCAGCTACTACCTCCCTCTTCTAAATACGCTAAACTGTAGAACACGCCAAAAACCGGACCACAGGATAAAAGACCACATGACTGATCGCCACGAATGGAAATGGGCTCTGCTGCTGCTTTTGCCCAGCCTGCTTGGCGTTGGTATTTTTACGGCGATTCCCGTTCTTGCTTCGTTTGGCCTGAGCTTTGCCCAATGGAATATGCTCAGCCCACCTAAGTTTGTCGGCCTCCAGAACTATAGTGAGCTCTTTAGCGACCCTTTGTTCTGGAAAGTCATGTTAAATACCTTCTACTACGCCATTGCAGTTGTCTTACTTGAAGTGCCAATTGCACTGGGCTTAGCGATCGGCATGAACCAAAATGGCTGGATTACCAAAGTTTTCCGCACCATTTACTTTTTGCCTGTTGTGACCTCAATGGTCGCTATCGCTTTGGTTTGGAACTGGATGTACGATCCTCAATATGGTCTGCTCAACGCGGCTTTAAAAGCGGTTGGCTTGCCCGCTGTTGAATGGTTGTTTAACCCCCTTACAGCCATGCCAGCCCTGATTGTGATGGGTGTCTGGAAAAACGTGGGCTATTCAATGGTGTTGTTTTTGGCTGGCCTGCAGACTATCCCCGAAGAACTCTATGAAGCAGCATCACTGGATGGGGCTAATCCCTGGCAGCAGTTTTTAAACG
>CAJYHH010001201.1 GCA_913773825.1 Candidatus Sericytochromatia bacterium
TGGAATATAGATCATCAGCATCCGGCGCAGTTCTTCGTCGCCTAAGGGCTGTAGTTCAGGGTTGAGAACACGTGTCGGGTCATCCATAAAGGTGCCATAGACTTCAATAAAATAAGCTTTAAAAGACTCAACATCGTCAGCATCAGCAATCTGAAAGTTTTCATCAAGGTATTCAACCTGAACGCCCTTTTTACGGTACTTTGGCGTGTGTTCAGCAAAGTAGAAGTACTGATGTTTGTAGTTGATGGTGTAAAACAGAACGCTCATGTGTCCCTCCACTTAGTGGGTCCCTGTGTTTTGATGCCTGTGTTTGATGCTTATAGTGACAGACACAAGCCCCAGAAGCAAGAGGGCGGGAAGGGGGAGAAGAGTTTTGGGTTATGGGTTGTGAGTTATGTGTTAGAAGACAAAAACAAAGAAGAGAGTGCCTTCAGGGTCTTTATCTTCTGCCTTTAAACCCATAACTCACAACCCACCACGTCGGCGTAGCCGACTACACCGACCTATAGTTGTCTTTCAGGCTATAGACGTGTTCGTTCAGGACTTTTTCAAAACGCTGCGGGTTAGGGATCGGTTTGGCAATCAGGCGCAGGGCTAAAATGCGCTGGCGGCGCGTGCTGCTGGCTTTGCTATAGAGCTGCAGAGCATATTTTGAAAAGTCTCGGATAAACACGTCAAAGATCTGCTCGATTAAGTCAGTGGGCAAGTTTAAAGCGTTTTCAAGAATCAGCTGACCATAGGCCACAAGCGTAAACAGTTCACCCAGATTTAGCAGAAAATCAATGTCTTTGACTTGTTCAGGGCTGGGTCCAGCCAGGACTAATAACTGTTTAAAGCGTTTGATCTGGCGCTTAAAGACTTTGAGATTGGGCAGGTTGGTGTAGCGCGGCTGATTATACGCCAGATTATAGTCGTGAAAACGAATGCCGCTTAAGCCCCGTGTGCTGCCCTGAGCAAACAAAAAATCGTCGTTGACTGGATCTAACTGGCGCGAAATCTCAGGATAGGCCTGGGGTTTAAAGAAGTAGTTCTTCATAAACTTGATGATCAGCGCCATATTGACGTGGACGGTGCCTTCCAGCTTAGGCAGGCCGCGGATATCGCGCACCGCCATTTCAAAATACGTATCTTTTTCAAAGCCTTTGGCAGCGATGATGTCCCAGAGCAGGTTCATGACTTCTTCGCCCTGGGTGGTGACTTTCATTTTGACAATCGGATTATAAAGCAGATAACGGCGGTCATCAGCAGAAGCGCTGCGCAGATAATCAGTGGCGCGGGCTGAAAAAGCCTTCATGGCGGCTAAGCGGCAATAAGCATCCATAAACAGCTGGCGAATATGCACAAAGTCCGTGACATAATGGTCAAATAAGCGGCGATGCGAAGCATGGTTAATCGCTTCGTAAAATGAGTGGGTACACATGCCAATTGCGGCCCAGCCCAGATTAAACTTACAGATATTGATGGTGTTAAGTGCGTCGTCCCAGGCTTTGGCACCCTTAGACAAAATTTCCTTTTCGCTCACGGGATAGTCTTTGAGTTCAAATTCAGCAATATAGTTTTGTGAGTTGACCAGATTTTTGTTGCAGTGGTAATGGGGGTGCTGGCTGCGGGCGACAAAAAACACAAAGGCGTCACGCTTTTCGCCAGCAGGAGCGGGTTTTTGTTTGCCAAAAATAGAGCTAAAAGCCGCTTGATGGCCGTTGCCAATATAGTATTTTTGGCCATTAGCCGTATAGTTTCCAGGCTGACCGTCAGCAGCGGGACTCAGGCTCATGCTGCTGGAGTATAAATCTGCACCGTGTTCTTTTTCAGAGAGACCAAAGGCAAAAATGCCGCCGTCTTTAAGCAACTGAGCGGTCTCATGTTTGATTGCTTCGTTATCGCTCATCCAGATTGGGCCTAGACCCAACATGCTGACTTGCCAGGTGTACCAGTAAGAGGTGCTGTAAAAGCCGAGAATTTCGTTAAATGCGCAGTTCCGGTTACTGTCCCAGCGAGCATTTTTATCTCCATAGCCAGCCGGTGTCAGCAGGGTGGCAAAAGCCTGCTCCTGCTTAAAAAACTCAATGATGTCAGCGTACCAGACCCGCTCACGATCATCTTTTTTGATGCGCTCCAGACCTTTGTTTTCAAAAAAATCGATGGTCTTACGCATCAGAGCACGGGACTCTGGATCAAGATGGGAGTAGCTTTCGTAGCGGGGATGGAACAGGAGCATCGGGCTTTTCCTTCGTCTGCGGTTTAAAAGTCTGGGATTTAAAGTTAGCTTCAGTATAACTGGGCTGACTGTTGCCCTGCTTAGGCTTTTAGCTACTTCATGATTTTGCGTTAGAATCAAATGTTTGCCAATCTGCTGGCGCAAAAGGCCTGATTTGAGTCAATCTGATCTGATGTCAGATGCTGCAGATCAGCATCATCAAGGAGAACGAGATGAAAAGTAGAGCGGAGCTTAAACGCGAATACAAAGAGCGGGTCAAACCGGCTGGGGTTTTTCAGATTAAAAATACCGTGACCGGCAAGTTTTTGTTGGGCAGCAGCTTAAATCTGGATGGTGTCTGGAACAGCGCCAGGTTTACGCTTGAACTTGGCAATCATCGCAACCGAGGGCTTCAGGCAGACTGGAAACAATACGGTGCTGAAGCCTTTGTGTTTGAAGTCCTGGACCAAGTTCCTGATGATGCAGATCCAGACAAAGAGTTAGAGATCTATGAAGCACTCTGGATTGAACAATTAGCTCCGTTTGATCAGGGTTATAACACTGAACGCAAGATTCGGCAGGCTTAAATGCAAGTTAGTTTTGAACCTTTGTCTTTAGCCAGCCAGACAGAAGCGCTGGTGAGTTTTTTAACCAGCGAAAGCTGGCCGTTTCACAGTCATTCCAAACTCAGCCGTGATCAGGTTTTAAGCTTTATTGCCAAAGGTTTTTATGATGGCAGCAATCATCAGACTTTTTGGATTGTAAATGTTGAAGGAGAGCGGATTGGCCTGATTCGTTTATTTGACCTCGACGATATTGGTGATGGCTACCCCTTGTTTGATTTGCGCCTGCGGGCTTCTGTCCGGGGGCAGGGGATTGGGCGCCGGGCAGTTCAATGGCTAACTGAATATCTATTTGAAACCTGGCCCGTGTTAGATCGAATCGAAGCTACCACCCGCCAGGACAATCTGGCGATGCGCAAAGCGCTGCTGCGCAGTCATTACGCCAAAGAAGGCCATTACCGCAAAGCCTGGGAGGGTCACGATACGATTCAGTACGCGATTCTGCGCGAAGACTGGCTAAATGAAAGTGTCACACCGGTTAACTGGGATGATGAGCCGGTGCTGGGCTAGCCAGAAGAACCTGAGCGCTGTAGGCTGCAATATGATGTAGTCTCTCAGATCACGTGAGGTCAAAGATGAAACTTTATTTTAATCCCCAAAGCCGCGCCATGATTGCCAAATGGATGCTGGATGAAAGCGGTCTGGAATATGAACTGGTGCCGATTGATTTTAAAAAAGGTGAGCATAAAAGCTCTGAGTTTTTAAAAATTAATCCGGCTGGCAAATTACCCGCTTTGGTTGATGGTGAGATTAAAGTTTTTGAGAGCTCTGCGATTGCGCTGTATCTGGCAGATAAATACCCTCAGACTAATCTGGCCCCGGCGATTGATGCGCCTGAGCGCGGCCGCTATTTATCTTTAATGGTCTTTGCCACTTCGCAGCTCGAGCCTGCAATGGGAGATAGTCTGTTAGGGGTTGAAACCCAGCCCGCGCGCGGCTGGAACAACTGGGACACTACCCAGGACGTCATTGAATCTGAGTTAGGTGATGGCCCTTATTTGTTTGGCGACTGGTTTACCGCCGCTGATGTCATGATTGGTTCGATGTTTTTATGGATGCGGATGTTTAAACGCGGTGAAGAGCGCCCAGCGCTTAAAGCTTATGCAGACCGACTGGCTGCCCGGCCTCATGGCCTTAAGCTAGGAGCTTAAGATGAAACGGCAAAGCCCGCTGCAAATCTGGTTTGTTGATGATTTACACGCCAATCTGGCCGCCTGGCTGGGCAGTTTTGAGCCTGAGCTGCGCAGCCGGCATCAGTTTCGCTGTTTTGCCAGCGTTGAGACCCTGTTTGAAGCGCTGGATGCCGGGGAACTGCCAGATGTGCTGTTTATCGACTATTACATTGGCCCACGTTTTGGTCATGAAGTTATTGCTTATTTTAAAGGGTGGCAGCAGCGGCCTGTGTTAGTGGCGCATTCCAGTATGCCAGAGGCCAATCAGGTGATGCTCAATCAAGGTGCAGACCTGATGCTTGAAAAAACACCCGGCACAGCTGTCACGGCTTCGATTATGGCTTTAATTCGCTCAGAAGCTGATTTGTATCAGCTGGCGGGCTTTTAGCTAAATGTTTAGCGCTTCATCTAGCCGCAAGCGGCATCTCGGCTTGTGGCTAGATCTGCAGGCAGCGTAAGCTGTGCAGATGCAAGTTCCGTTCATTCTAGCTGGGCCCATTGTCCGGCGCGTGACGCCTGAGGTCTTTACGCTCTGGCTGGTTGCCCGTGAGGCTTTACAGCTGCGGCTCTGTCTCAAAACAGCTGGACAGCTTGTGTTTGACCAGGTGCTTGAAGCTCCGAGTTTAGAGCGCTGGCAACTGGGCCAACGCGCCTGGGTTCACGCCATTCAGGTGAGGCCTGTCGGTCTGGCTACAAAGCAGCAGACGACAGCTCTGCTTAATTATCAGCTTTTGATACAGCAAGAAGGAACTTGGGTCCCGATTGAGCAGATTTTGCCTGATCTGAGCTATGACGGTGCTGAACCTCAGATTCCGGTGGCAGGTCGTCTAGGTGAGCTGCTGCATGGTTCTTGCCGCAAACCTCATTATCCGGGTCCGGATGCTTTAGTGGCGGCAGATCAGATGCTGGCTGAACGTTATGCCCAAGGCCAGCTGCCGCCTGATTTGCTGATGATGACAGGGGATCAGGTTTATCTGGATGATCTCTGTGGCCCGATGCTGCTGGCGGTGCATCAGCTGATTGATGCACTGGGTTTACCCAGTGAGGTGTTTCCTGGCGAGTGTGTAGCTGATACTCAAGAGCTGTATTCAGATCCTGATACCCTCTATGGTCGCCAGCGTTTTTTACCCCGTCTATTATCAGACAATCGCTATAGCCGTTTGTTTATGGGCAGTTCACGGCCTGTGTTTAGCTCAAGTTATTGCGATAATCATCTGATTAGTTTTGCTGAAGCTTTTGCGCTGTATCTGCTCAGCTGGTCGCCGGCGCCCTGGGCACTGATTACTCTACCTGACGGAGAAGATCTTTCGCTTTCGCCAGATAAACAAGCTTTGTTTAATCGCGAAAAAGCCGCGCTGTTGGGCTTTATAAACGGCTTAGGCCAGGTTCGGCGCCTGATGGCTCATCTGCCCACTTATATGATTTTTGACGACCATGATGTGACCGACGACTGGAACCTGACCGCTAACTGGGAAGCGGCTGCTTATGGGCATCCTTTTTCGCGGCGAGTAATTGGCAATGCCCTAATGGCTTATTTTATCTGTCAGGGCTGGGGCAATGACCCCAGTGCTTTTGATTCACGCTTTTTAGCTCAGCTGCATGACTATTGCCAGACGTATAGCGATGAAGCCCAGTCGGTCTGGATTGAAACCCTGATGCTGTTTGAAGGCTGGCAATACAGTCTGCCCACCAGCCCTAAAATAGTGGTGCTCGATACCCGTACCCGCCGTTGGCATTCTGACACCCACCCCAATCGGCCTTCAGGCCTGATGAACTGGGAAGCGCTGACCGAGATGCAGCAGCATTTGTTACATCAGGAAGCAGTGGTCTTAGTTTCTCCGGCGCCGATTTTTGGTGTGAAGTTAGTTGAAGTGCTGCAGCATCTGCTGGCGCTGCTGGGTCAGGCCCTGGCAGCCGATGCCGAAAACTGGATGGGGCATTCTGATGCGGTTTCGACGCTGCTCAATATTTTCCGACATCAGCGTACTGCTAAATATTTTGTAATTCTCTCAGGTGATGTTCACTATTCATTTGCTTATGATATTGTGATTCGTTTTCGCCGTAACAGCCCTAAAATCTGGCAGATTACCGCCAGCGGGTTTAAAAATGAGTTTCCAGCTAAACTGCTCAAGCGTTTAGGTCTGTTAAACCGCATCTTGTTTCATCGTCGCTCCCTGCTTAACTGGCTGACGCGCCGTAAACGGATGTTGATTGAACCGCGCTTTGTTGCAGGCCAGCCGGGTCATCAGTTGGTTAATCAAACCTCGATTGGCCGAGTTTGTTTTAATCAGCTCGGTGCCCCTTCAGAGATTGCTCTGTTAACTAGCCAGGGTAAACAGCTGGTATTTGAGCCTGATCAGGACAGTCCAATTGGCCCGGTGCCGGCCTGATAATGAATTAATCAAAATTTTGGTGCTGTTTGTTTGACTCTGTCTGTGAGGCTTTGGATGAAGGCCGGTCAACAGTATCCATAACGCTTTCTGTCACGTTTTCAGCGACATTGTCAGTTAAGTCAGTTAATTCGCGGACTTCCCAGAGAATCGCCTGACCAATGCGCTCTAATAAACGCTGGCTGCCATGGCCGCGCAGATCGCCATGGCGGGCAGGGGCAAATTCAGTTGTGGCCTGATTGAGCAGTCCACCCCAGGCAAAGCCCAGATCAAAAATATCAGGGTAGCTGTCGACAAGTTCAGATAATAAGCCCGCAGCGGCGGCATCACAGTCGTTTTCTTGCACATACAGACCAATATGCAGATCAAAGCGCTGTTGGTAAGCGCGAAGCTCGTTAAGTACGCCTTTGATCACCTGATAAGGCTGCTGGGGATTTCCGGGGTCTTGTTCTAACAGGCTGCCGCCATTAAACAGCACACTTTGCCCTTGCGGGACTAAACCTTTGTCACATGCTTGCTGCAGATTACCGGCATAATGAAAAAACAGCAGTTCACGTGGGCCAGCATACCTCTGCCCGTCGATCATTTGCTCACATTGACTGAGGCCTTGAATTTCTTCGAGTCTAAATGAAGCGGCTGCTGCCAGACGCACGCCACGGCGGTTGAGTTCACCCATCACGTCGGCTAAAAGCTCTGGGGTGCTGGCCAGTGACTTAATTTCAAGCACAATGCTCAGACAATCCTGGCCAGTTAGGTTAATAAACCGTGAGCAGGCTTCAGCATAAGACCAGGGCTTAGCAAAAGTATGCAGCACACAGGCATCACCTGTTTTAATCCGCGGCTCCTGGCTCATCTCGCTCATCGCCTGTTGTAAGCTATCTGCTTCAATTAAAGCCAGCGCGCGGGCAAACAAGTCCATCCAGGCATTGGCTTCAACCCCGCCCAGAGCGGCTTTAGGCGTCCGGCGCACATCACCGTATTGGTCTAATCCGAGCTGCTCATGCACCGTATCCAGCCCTGAAGCATGGGCAATAATCATCGTGTCGACCATTTCAGGGATGACGGCTTGACGCTCTTGGGGATTGCCTTTCAGCCAGCGTTTAATCTGACTTCTACTGATAAATACATCCCATTCAATCCCGGTTAAATCATGTTCACCGGGCTGATGGGTCAGCGAATCACTCAGCTCAGAACGCAGGCGCATCCCTGACCACAGGCCATAGGCACACATCACCGGATTGTTTTCAAACATCGGCATCAGCTCAGCGCCATGAGCGCCTTCAGAGACCCGTTGACTGACATCTTGATAAACATCGGGCATTAAAAAAGCCAGAATCTGGCGCCATTGGCGATCGGCAAACAGAGCTGGAGCCGCCCCCATAAATGCGCCATGGCCATAAAACTGATTGCGGATCGGCTGAATATTGAGATGTTTAGGGGTAAAAACAAGGCTCTCAGCCAGGGCTAGCAAGTCTTCGCCGAACTCACGGGCGTCTTGTCTCAAGCTGCTGGCGCGCTGGCTGCGCATTTGTACGCGACCGGCTAACCAGCCAGCGCCTTGTCTCAGACGATCCAGCCAGGATTCTTCAGGTTCTTGAGTCTCACTCATCTGAATCTTGGCCTTCCGTTTCTTCAGCATCTGTAGATCGCTGATGGGTTTGGGGTTTGGGTTGATTTTGTTGCGAAAGATAGAGCGCAACCGGTTTGCCGCCTGCTAAGGGATAGCGCTCCAGACCACCAAAACGCAGGCCCACATAGATATATTTGTCATCTAAAGTCAGGGCCATTGGATCTTCAATTCCTCTGAGTTCAGGGCCCCATTTAAGCGTCTGCAGATTGAGGCTCATCACTTTGCCCGGCCATTGAAAAGCCAGATAAGCGGTCTGCTGATTCGCTACAATCGCGCGTGGGTAGCCGCCTGCACGGGTGCCTTCACAGACTTTGGCTTCCCAGCGACCTTGAGGGTTTTGTAAGTAGACCACTGTGTTTAAGCCACGATGCCCTAAGCCCATAATCAAACCTCGTGGACTACTGGCCAGCGTGACCAGCGACCAGTCATCATAAGCAAAGGCGCTAGGATCAAAGCTTTGCTTGCTCAGCGTTTTGCCTGTGCTGAGCGACCAGCTTTCAAGAATCAGATGACGCTCATGGACCGGCATGCCTCCTTCTTTTAAGCCACCCGGGCTCCAGGCTGTCCAGCCTTTGCCCTGGTAAACCACTGAGTCGTTAAAAAAGGCTTGTTTGCGCAAGGGATGCTGGATTTGATAAACCGGTTTTAGACTTTTGCCATGGAGCTGCAGGGCAATCCGACGGCTGCCTGTGCCAACCAGAATCAGTCCATTTTGACCTGAGTTCTGGTTCGTCTGGGGTGTTTTTGAGGCCCAAAGCAGGCTCTGGGTCTCAAGCTCGTCTTGGGGAAGTGAATATTGAGTCTGAATCTGAAAGGGCTTAAGGCTGCCGATTACGATGCTGTCGCCATCTGACTGATTTTTAAGACAGGCAAACTGTTTGCCGTCAGGGCTTAGCACCAGTTGTTTAACCCGGCTATAAGGTCCAAGCTGAAGCTGAGCCAGACTGTTAGCGCTGTCAGCCGTCAGCTGCATCTGCTGCACCGTGCCGTCAGAAGAGGCGGTCAGCACTTGATTGGACTTGATAAACGACAGATCCCAGATCGTGTCAGCTGGACCCTGTGTAGACGGCTCACCGATAGCTGGAACAGCAAAGCTCAAAGCGATCAGCATCATGCCAGCCAGGCGGCTTATTTGCATAGGTTCTCCCACTCCGCGAATTGGCCATATTCTAACACCTGACGGTGCGGTGGTGGGTTATGGGTTCTGAGTTTTTGAAGAAAAGAAGGCTATGGAAGCTGTGGGCTGTGAGCAAAGCTAAAGGCAAAAGTCTTTGCTTTTTCACAGCCCACAGCCCACGGCCTGCTTCTTCCTAGAGCTCTGGGGATGCGCTGCTGGCTGGGCTGGCTGACGTATCCGGACTTGCGCTGGCTGAGGCACTTGGCGATGCGCTAGGGCTAGCAGAGGCGCTGGCTGACGCACTCGGTGACGCACTCGGCGTTACGCTGGGGCTGGCCGACGGATCTGGGGATGCTGATGGACTGCTGTCCGGGCTTGCGCTTGGGACAGGGCTTGCGCTTGGGCTGGCAGATGGGTCAGGTGTGGGCGCGAGAGCCGGTAATGGCGTGCCCGTGGCGCCACCAGGGGTGATTCTTAACACGTAGCCCTGCAGGATGCGGTTGCCGCTGCGCAGATGCAGCGAAACCTGTGTCAGGGTGGCTGGGAAGTTCGGGAATGTCAGGCTCAGACTATTGGCGCTTTGCTGATTGATCGTGACTGGTAGTCTGCGATCGGGCAAATCCCAGACCAGGCTGATGTCACCGGTGCCGATGCGATCAAGTGCTGTGCCGCGCACTAATAAACTGTCGCCTGCACTTAGCGTGCGGGGCTGGACATCCAGAATCATCAGGACATTCGGGTCAGACGAGGGCAGCGGACTCAGGCTGGCGCCAGGGGTAGGAGCGCCTGATGGGAATAGTGAGGGGAGGCCAATGGGTGGCGTGCTGACGCCGACAGTTGGTGTCCCGGCGTAGGGGATCCGGTCACTGGTGCAGCTGGCCAGCAGAGCAACCAGGGCGAGTGCAGAAAAAGTTAGGTGTTTGTTCATATCTTTGCTCCTTGTTGCGCTAAAAGGTCATCTGAATGCCCAGGCGTGCGCCCAGGGTCTGGGTGTCACCCCCGCTCAGGGGGAAACCATAATCAGCATTGAGCTCAAGCGCCCAGCTGGGGTCAAACTGCCAGAGGGCACCGGCTTCGGCCAATAAGCCAAAAGCATTACCGTTCGTTGCCACTGTCATAAAGCCGCCAGCGCCGGCAAATAAATCCCAGCTCTGATTAATCGGGTGGAGATAGCGCGCAGTCAGCGGAATAAAGCCAACCACACCGCCGTTGATCGGTAAGACGTTGGCTTCTAAGTGGATCGCCGCTTCTTGAATCGGATACCAGCTTAAGCCTAAGCCGCCGCCTGCAGAGGGGGCATAGCCTAAAGGCATACCCATCCGGCCCTGTAAGCCAATTGAAAATTTGCGATTGCGATAAAAAGTTTCAGTGGGCGTCTGGTCGTCCTGCTGTAGATCACTTGGCAGATTGGCGTAGTGGCCGCGGACGTAGTGAAGGATGGCCTGAGCGCGCAGATAAAACGGGGACTCAGGGCGGATTCGGCGCAGGCTGCGCAGCGAAGCGTAAAAATCGTCGTCTTCCCAGAGCTCTAAGGCGTCGAGGTAGGCGCGTTCATAACGGGCAAATTCCATTTTATAGGTGGTGCCGCTGTCTTTGATTTCATCAGCCCATTCTTCGCGCAAAACTCTGGCGCGTTTGGCATAAGAGGATTCAGGGTGGACTTTAGTCGCATAATAAACCGCTGCAACCCAATGTTCCTGGCGGGCTTCGACATAGGCTTTGTCGAGTGCTTTGCCAGAGATGCGGTCGTCAAAAGAAGCGCCCTGAGTAGAAAACTTTTGTTTAAGCTGATTAAATTGCTGCTGCACAGCCGGATACAGCGGAGAGTCAGGGGAGATATCTTCCCAGAGCAGCAGGGCCAGATACCATTCGTCTTCGAGCAGGGCGGCCTGCCCGGCTTTCATAAAGGCTTCACTCTGATCGAGTTCTTCAGCTGCCAGGGCCGGCATGCCCAGGAAGCCCGTCATCAGCCCTGCCAACAGCAGACGGCGGAATTTTTTTGTCATGTTTGCCACCTTCATTTCAACGTTGCTTGATGCTTAGAGACACCATTTAGACACAAAATGTTGCCACATCAGTAAAACTTATCTAAAGAATGCAGTATAGGACAGAGTGGTGAGCGGTGGGTGATGCCAGCAAAGCTGGCGTGGTGAGTGGTGGATTTTGAGTGGTGGGTGGGTTTTAATTGCGGGAGAAGCGGAAGAAAAAGCAGGGATAAAACCCATAACCCAAAACCTCTTTAGTCTCTTCCCAGTCCGTTTAGCAGCCAGAGGCCTAACAGGGTAGTGAGCATAAACAGGCCGATACTGACTAAGGGTAGGCCCAGTAAGCGCGGGCCGGTCTGGTAATGCAGGCTGATCGCTGAGCCAATCGTCAGGCCGCAGACTAAGAGACCGGCTGCGATTCGGTTGCCCAGGCGGCGGATTTCGTATTCCAGGCCGTTGAGGCCACGGTGCTCCTGAATCAGCTGCACACGACCCGAGTTGAGATTGACTAAAAAGTCGTCAAGCTGGCGCGGCAGGCTGTTTAATAGATTGCTGAGTTCAAGCCCGACACGGGCTAAATCGCGGAAGTTAAAGCTTTGGGTAAACTGGTTTTTAATTGCCTGAACCACAAAGGGTTCTGCAGCATTAATCAGGTTATAGTCGCGGTCCAGCTGGCGGCAGATGCCTTCAATCGTAATCAGGGTGCGGATTAAGGTGATAAAAATGCCCGGCAGCTGAATCCGGTAGCGCAGGGTCATGTCCATAATGTCTTGAAGGATTTTGCCGACGCTGACTTCGCGTAAAGGTTTACCGAGGGTGCTGCGCAGAATATGGTCAAGATCCTGGGCAAATTGCTGACGATCAATGTTATGCGGCGCTTTGCCAAATTCCATAATCCGGTCTGTAGCACGGCGGGCGTCAAACTTCATAATCGCCAATAAAAAGTCGATTAGAATACTGCGCGAACGGGGATCAACACGCCCCACCATACCAAAGTCAAGCAGCACCACGCGCATATGCCCAGCTTCATAATCAGGCACCAGCATCAGATTGCCAGGATGAGGGTCAGCGTGAAAAAAGCCGTCGATAAAAATTTGCTGCAAAAAGCTATTGGTGATAATCCGGGCTAAACGTTTACGTTCACGGTCAATTTCACTTTCGTCAGCTTCTTTTTCTTCTTGTTTTTGGCGAGTCAGTAATTGATCTTCGCCCTGAATAAAAAACAGCTCGATGTTTTCACCCTGCATAAACTCCATGGTGAGCATGCGCTGGCTGGTATAACCCCAGTGAATGCTGGGGGTAATCACAGAATGATTGCGGTTAAAACCTCTCAGGTTTTCGCCAATAATTTCAGTGTTTTCGGCTTCTTGGACAAAGTCGAGTTCGTTGCGGATCACGCTGGCAAACTCGTTGGCCATGTCCATAAAGTTATAATTGCGGCCCCAGCGGGTGCGCTCAATTAAGCCGACAATATCCCGCAGAATCTGAATGTCAGCTTCTACAACCGGGATAATCCCTGGGCGCTGGACTTTGACAATGACGGGTTTTAAGCCGTCTGGAGTACGGATGCTGGCTTTATAGGCCTGGCCCAGTGAGCCCGCTGCTAAAGGGACTGAGTCAAAAACCGGAAAGATATCTTTGACTTTTTTG
>CAJYHH010001202.1 GCA_913773825.1 Candidatus Sericytochromatia bacterium
CTGATATTCCTGATATTTAGAAATATCTTCATCATAGCGATTAAAGTCATTCCCTTGATTACGAGTAATCATGGCCTGTTCTAAGCCCTGATTGCGCTGGAAAATATCGTAGTTATTAAACTCGTTGTTGCTTTCCTGACGCGCAACTTTACTTGCAGTATCACCGGGTTTAACTTGATAAGCATATTCACCCTGGCTTACGCGAACCACTGAGTTTCTGACAATTTTAACTTTGGAGTACTCACTCTGCATGCCTTTGGCATCCAGAGCGTTGAGTTCATCAACAACCGCAACAATCAAGCGCGCACGCTGGACAGAATCAACATTCATATAGGCAGAAGTTGAGAAGTTGCCGCCATTAACCGGGTGTACATAACCCGCTGGGTAGGGCATCGGGTCAACCGGGCGCTGTTTTTGCATGGCATCAAAGTCAGCCACAACTTTTTGCGCCATGGATTTCATCTGGCTGCGAATATCTTTGTTTTTGGCCAGCAAATCAATCATCTGCTGGTCATCACAACACATAATCACATCAAACTTGGCCTGAATATCTAACTTTGAAAAGCTTTCCATCGTCAGAATCGCACCGTTTTGCATCAAGGGACGACCACGGCTCATAATGGCTCCGGCCGGAAGCTGAGCCCCCCGTTCGCCATAAGCAATCGAGGACCCCGAAGAAACAGCGCTATCACTTGGCGCAGCTGGAGCAGCCGGAGTTGATGGTTGGGCAGGAGTAGCAGGCTGCTCAGCAACTGGTGCCGCTGCGGGTTGTTGAGAAGCAGGTTGAGCAGGCTCATTAGCAGGAGCAGCAGGAGTCTGAGCTGGGGTCTGAGCTGGGGTCTGGGCAGGTTTAGCTGGCGCAGCGGCGGGCGTAGCGGCGGGAGTTTGCTTGATGTTTTCAAGCAGGGTTTTATAGCCTTCGAGCTGCCGGTTAAGGCGAATTGATTGAGATTTACTCAGATTCTGAATAAAGCCTTCTGTAGCCTGCTGAATCGCCTGGCGCTCTTCAGGTTTAAGCTGAGTCAAAACTGCTTTTTGTTGGTCAGCAGACATACCGCTCAGGCGGGTTGCCTGATGATTAGCAGGCATTTTGCGTAAGGCTTCTAAATCAACAGAAGGCCCAATGCTGACAGGTGCATCACCCTCACCCGTCTGGGTTTCAGGAGCATTAGCAGCTGGCTTGGATTCTGTTGCGGGTTTGGCTGGCTGAGCAGCGGGCAGGCCATCACGTTTGGCGGCTTCGAGTTTGGCGCGAAGCTCGTCTACTTTAGCCTGTTGCTGTTCAAACGCTTTGACGCTGTTTTCATAAGCTGATTTATGTTTTTGTAAATCATTCAGGTTGCGACGCTGCAGCAGCGGGCCGGTGTTGTCAGAAAGTCTATCGTTGATCTGATTACGCTCTTTTTCAAGTGCTGCTTTTTCAGCAGGCATGGCGGCAATGGCGCGCTCAAGCGAACGTTTACGTTCGGGCGTAAGGTCTTCGGCTTTAAGCTGCTGGCGATAATCC
>CAJYHH010001203.1 GCA_913773825.1 Candidatus Sericytochromatia bacterium
TGATTGGCTTTGGGCTATTGGCTGAGAGAATCTGAATGCATGGCTGTTTGAAGGCTTTATCCGGTCAAAAAGTGGGCGAATGGACGTCATTTTTGAGAAAGATTCGCTCATGATCGATCTAGATCGATCTGGGAGGATCATGATCGATCAGGCGCGATCAGGATCAGATCCAAACAAGGCCGAAAAAAATTCTCTGATCAGGCAAAAACCCCGCGTGGAGCGGGGTTCTTGAGTTTTTAGAAAAAAAGTTTTAGAAAAAAACTTATTCTTCGTCAACTTCATCAGCAAAGCGATAGCCAATGCCTTGTTCAGTAATGATGTATTTAGGACGAGATGTGTCATCTTCGAGTTTGCGGCGCAGGCTGGCCATATACACACGCAGATACTGAGGATGCTCGACACATTCTGGACCCCAGACTTCGTTGAGCAGGTAGCGCTGGGTCAGAACCTTACCCATATGGCGAACCATGGTGGAGAGCAGTTTGTACTCAATGGCGGTGAGATGGATTTCTTCATCACCTTTGAAAATGCGGCGAGCAGCCAGGTCAATTTTCAGATCACCGACTTCATATTCGGTTTTTTCCTGAGAATTGCCTTTCATACGTGTAGCGTGACGCAGTGAAACACGCAGACGAGCCAGGAGTTCATTTAAACCAAATGGTTTGGTGAGATAGTCATCAGCACCTTTATCTAGAGCTTCAACTTTATCTTTTTCTTTTTCACGCGCAGACAGCACAATAATCGGTAGATCTGTCCATTCGCGCAGACGTGAAACAACCTCAAGACCGTCCATATCGGGCAGGCCCAGGTCGGTAATTACAATATCGGGGACATTCTGAGCTGCCTGAGACAGGCCTTCTTCACCGGATTCAACAGCGACTACTTTATAGCCTTTGTTGAGCAAAGAAGATTTCAGAAAATTTAAAATAGGTTTGTCATCCTCAATCACAAGTATGCGGGGTGGGTTTTCTTGCATGCTTCCAGACCTTTCATCGATGCGTGCCAGACAGATAGACCAGTTATACTAAATTACCTGTCCGGGAATATATTAGAATATGTTCATATTTTAGCATTGAGATATACCCTTATGACTTCCCCAGATCCTGATGATCAGATAAAAGAACTATTAAATCTACTGAGACGAGAGCAGGCGTATGAGCGCGAACAGCAGCGCAAACTCTTGTCTGAAACACCCCTGAAACAGCGATGTAGTCAGGGAATTAGCCTTTACCCTCTTGACCTTAAACAGCAGGATATTGGCCTTGGAGGCCGACCTGTGCTGGAATTCGGCGTCAATCAGAAGCTCTCTGGTTTTCAACCCGGCCAAACCGTTTCGCTTTTTACTCTGGCTGAAGAAGGTGCTGAACAGGCCACAGGTGTGATTCAGCGCGTGGGCGAGGACTGGATTAAAGTCTATCTCAATGCCCCAGAAGCCCCTGAATGGCTGGATGATGGCAAGCTGGGTCTGGATCTCTATTATGATGAGACCACCTGGCGCGCCATCTCTGCGGCGATGGAGCGGCTTGAAAAAGCGGAACATCCGCGCTTTAGGGCTTTACGCGATATCATGATGGGGCTGCAAAAGCCGAAATTTATCCCTGAACGGGTTCCTGACGTGACAGGACTCAATGCTTCACAGCAACAGGCTTTGACCCGTGTCTTACAGGCAGAAGATCTCGCCTTGATTCACGGTCCACCTGGTACTGGCAAAACCACTACTTTAGTTGCTTGTATCGAAGCCCTGCTGACCCGTGACAAACAGGTTTTGGTTTGTGCGCCAAGTAATACAGCAGTGGACTTATTGACTCGGGCCTTGGGACGACGTGGCAAGCGGGTTGTCCGTCTGGGCCATCCGGCGCGGATGCAGGAAGACGTCTGGCCCTGGACTTTAGAAGAACAGTTTGACAGTCATCCCAACGGGCCTGTACTTAAGCGCATGCGTCGTGAAATGATTCAGCTGCGCCGACAGGCTTCACGTTTTCGGCGCAATTTTGGCCAGGCTGAACGTGAAGAACGCCGTCAGCTCTATGCTCAGGCCCGTGCAATTGGCCGCGAAATTTATGAGCTTGAGCAGCAAATGACCCAGACGCTGCTGGATCAGGCTGATGTAATCACCTGCACACTGGTAGGAGCCTGGCAAAAAGTCTTAATCGGGCGTCATTTTCCGACTGTATTGATTGATGAAGCGGCTCAGGCTTTAGAAGGTGCTTGCTGGATTCCGGTACTAAAAGCTGACAAAGTGGTGATGGCGGGAGATCATCGTCAGCTGCCGCCCACCATTAAAAGCCCTGATGCTTCAGCTTTGGGCATTACTTTATTTGAAAAATGTATTGCCAGGCATCCAGAAGCGGGCGTTTTACTGGAAACCCAGTACCGTATGCACGAGACGATTATGGAATTTCCTTCCCTGAGCTTTTATGAAAGCCGATTACAGGCTGACCCCAGTGTGGCTCGTCATCGTTTAAATTCAGATTTGCCAGAAGATCATCCGGTAAACTGGCCTTTAGAGTGGATTGATACAGCGGGCTGTGGCTTTGATGAAGTCTTTGACCCTGAAAGCAAGAGCTATTCTAACCCAGAAGAAGCTCATTTACTGGGCATTCATCTGAATCAGCTATTAGCTGAAGCTGATTTTCCCCAGACGCCTGTGAGTATTGGCGTGATTGCGCCTTATCGCCGTCAGGTTGAAACGCTTAAAAGCCAGCTTAAGCCTGTATTACCGGCTCAAATCAGTTTGCAGATTGAAACGGTTGATAGTTTTCAGGGCCAGGAGCGCGATATTATTTATCTAAGTTTAGTCCGCAGCAATGAAGACGGTGAAATAGGCTTTTTGCAGGATTTGCGCCGAATCAACGTTGCCATGACCCGCGCACGTAAAAAACTGGTGTTGGTTGGAGACAGCGCGACCCTTGCTAATCATCGCTTTTACCGTGAACTGCATGAGTTTGTAGAAGCTTATGGAAACTGGCGCAGCGGCTGGGATTTTTCAGGTAGCTGGTAGAGCTTGTGACAAAGAATAACTTGCAGTCTACCCGCTACGAGCTACCAGCGGTATGATAGTTTTCATCTCATGTGCCACCCGGAGTTAACCATGATTTACGATATTCACAGTCTGATGAAGCGTTATGACATCACCCCTGAAGATGAGCCTTTGGTGCTGGATTATTTAAAAGCCTTGAAGTGGATTATTGGTGCAGACGGTGAGATTGCAGAGGCTGAATGGGATGCTCTGATGAAGTGGATGCAGCGTATGCATGTCTCAGAGACGCTGGTCAAAGCGGTTTTAGACTTTGATTTTAGAACCGTTAAACTAGAGGCGATTTTGCCTGAGCTCAAGCCAGGTGGCTTTCAGGCCCGGCGTCTACTTCGCGATGCGATGGAAATTGCTCGTGCTGACGGCTATTATGCCCGTGAAGAACACGCTGCGGTCCAAAAAGCCGCTGCGTTACTGGGCGTCGATAAAGATACACTTCATGCTGTTGAAAGCCTGGTTGAAATGGAAGAAGCAATCGCCAAAATGAAGGTCGCTTTATTAGGCAGATAGATTATAAGAAGTAGGTGGTAGATGGTAGGAAGTAGGTAGGAGAAAGACAGGGAGGATCTTGTTTTAACCCCACCTACCCACTACTACCTACCACCTACTTCTTTACAGATAGTCTCGTTCGCCAAAGATTGCGCTGCCGACTCTGATAAGCGTAGCGCCTTCTTCAATTGCCCATTCATAGTCGCCTGACATCCCCATTGAGAGTTCAGGCAGTTCGGGATCAGGTAAAGATAATTGCCGGGCTCGTTCACGTAAATCGGCTAAGCGGCGAAAACAGTCTCTGACGGTTTGTTCGTCTTCGCTGAGAGCGCCAATCGTCATCAGGCCTTTAATCTTTAGAGCAGGGAGCTCTGCGATGCGCTGCAGCAGTTCTAGAGCCTGCTCTGGAGGGACACCTGCTTTGCTGTCTTCATAGGATGTATTGACTTGTAAAAGGACAGAGAGCCGGCGGTTTTCAGCTTCTAGACGCTGATTGAGCTTTTCGGCCAGACTCAGACGATCAATCGAGTGAATCATTTCCACCCAGGGCAGAATATCTTTAAGTTTATTGCTCTGCAGCTGGCCGATGAAATGCCAGCGTGCAGATGTATCTGTCAGCAGAGGCGCTTTTTCACGGAGCTCTTGTGCTTTATTTTCACCAAGCAAAAGACCGCCTGCGTCGAGAGCCGTGCGGATTTTTTCGACACTGACCGTTTTAGAGACGAGAATTAACTGGACAGAATCAACTGGACGGCCAGAACGCTGGCAGGCGTTTGAGATACGGTCGCGCACCTGGTTCAGGCGCGCGGCCAGATTAGTTGCTGGAGCCACTGGTTTGAGTTGTGCTGGTGCTGTCGGTAACAGTACCGTTGAGATTGTTGCTTTCAGTTGTTGTGGTTGTGGTTGTGACTGCCGGGGTAGGAGCTGGCTTCATCATATTGATCAGCACAAGGGTAATCAGCAGGGTGACAAGCATCATCCCGATCTGAATGAGCCAGAAGCGGCTACGAAAGCTTTCATCAGCTCGCTGATTGACGAGGTTCCGAGTGACATCCTGCTCCAGCTTGGCGAGTTTTTTGTCAATTTCGTCCTGGTGCGTCTGATTACGGGCAAGCGTTTTCTGTAATTTGATGACCTCGCTCTGGGTATTTTTGAGCACGAAGTTGAGGCTGACAAGTTGAGACTCAAGCTGCTTGATTTCAGCCAGAGCAGCCTCGTTGCTTACCTCAGTAGGGTCTTTGCTTGTCTGTGCACTATCCGCCATTAATCATTCCCTTTCTACGATGCATCGCGCTCTGCCAGAGGAGATTTTCTGTCACCATCTTAGCATGGCCTATGTCTAAATTGTTTGACGGTGGACACAAATGATAAAGCGATGGGGATTGGGTTCTAGATAATCAATAAAGATAAACAAAAACATGGCTTTGTTTTGTTTTTGCCCATCACTTAACATGTAAGATTTAGAGCGTTAATCATTTTTGACTCTGAGTGAACCAGACTGAAAAGCATCATCCATGCGGTCCAGTGAGCGGCTGATATTATCCAGATGGCGGTTAGTGGTCTCGAGTTCACGACGCAAGTCTTCAAGTTCGCGACTGTTGTTTTGCTGAGGGGCATAAGCTCCAAGCAAAAACTGTAAACTTAGTCCCAGGGTTAAACCTGCAATCAGCTGTTTCATTAAATCTTCCTCCTCGTGCTTTTCTACAACAATGTTAAACTGTCTAAGCGAAATGAATCAAAGTAAATAAAGTGAATCAAAACGAGGGGTTATCGTTGAAGATGCAAGGGAGCCTTTTATGAGCGAGTTGCAGCTGCCTCCAATTGTCAATCTCAAAGATATCGAGTTTACTTTGCAGCGGGAGGGTGAGCACATTGAGGCTCAGGCCGCCTCGCTCGGCCGCCGACTGGGCTCACGTAAACTGGGTTCACAGCTGGTAATTGTGCCACCAGGTAAAAAAGCCTGGCCTTATCATGCCCATTATGTCAACGAACAAATGTTTTTTATTCTGGCTGGCCAAGGCG
>CAJYHH010001204.1 GCA_913773825.1 Candidatus Sericytochromatia bacterium
CATTTTTACTGGCAAAACACAGCCTGTGAACTGCCAGCTTAGCGGGTGAGACGCTCATGGTTTCACAGCGCACCTTACCGCGGCGTTTTAAAGCCATTACCGGTCTAAACATCCAGACTTACCAACAGATTGAAAAAGCTCGCTATGCAGCAGTTATGCTGCGTTCAGGCAAAAGTATTCTCGATACAGCATTAGAAGCGGGCTATTGTGCTCAGTCTCATTTAACTCATTCGCTTAAGCGCTTTATTGGCTTTACGCCAGGTGAGCTCGCCATAAAGTCTGAACCCTTGTCGTTTTTATACAAGAACCAGCTGCCGATGTTCTGCTAATCTACTGCCATTCAATTTTTAAGTGATATGAGGCAACATGCGTAAACTGAAACGCCAGATGCAGATCACCCTTGACGGCATGGTTTCAACTGGCCCCAACGACGAGCAAAAATGGGTCACCCCTGCTTTAAATGAAATTATGCCAGATGTCTTAGACCTGCTTGATAGCGATACCATCCTGATCGGCCGTAAGCTGGCGATTGACTATATTCCCTTTTGGCAAAGTGTTTTTCAAGCGCCTGAACACCAGATGTATGAGATTGCCAAACGAATTGTGGCGGCTCAAAAAGTTTTATTTTCACAGACTCTGACTCAATCCAGCTGGGACAACACCCAGATTGCCAATGGTCCTGTGGCTGAAACCGTTAACCGGCTAAAACACATGCCTAGTAAAGATCTGATTGTATATGGCGGCCGATCTTTTGTCTCAGCGTTAATCGAGGCTGATTTAATTGATGAGTTTTATTTTTTTCTCAACCCCATTGTTATCGGTCAGGGAGAATCGCCGTTTATGAACCTGCAGGCTTTCCGTCGCTTTGAACTGCTCAGCTCAAAACGCTATGGCTCTGGCATTGTCTTACTCCGTTATCAAAAGCAGCGCTAAGCGACAAGCTACCTGAATTCAAGGCAGCACTTAAGCTTGACGCTCCGGCACAAGCCAACTAGCATAGAGCTATGTTCCACAAACCACACTCAGAGTGGGTTTCTGGCTAAGCTAATGAGCCTGACTCAATCTCACACGGCAAAATGGATTCCAGCCAGCCTGAGGCCACTGGTTGAGGCAATTTTTTACGGCAATTATTTTTATGGCATCTGTGCGGTTAGCATTATGCTGGAAACAGCTGTTCAGCTTCGGCTTGAGCTGCAGGGGCCCTTACTGTTTGTGATGGGATTTTTAGTCACGGTGCTGTTTTATACTTATCCTTATATCAGTCCCTTTGACTACGGCAGTTCAAATCCACGCACCCAGTGGTTTGCCCGCCATCACAACGTTGTTGTTGCCAATCAAATGACATTGAGTCTGGCTTTAGTTAGCTGTCTGGTTTATCTGGGCCTGAAGTATTACCAGAATATTTTTCAGATGGGGCTGCTGAGCTGGCTGTTGATCGTGACCTTTCCCTTAACCGGGCTTTTGTATTACGGGATTAACCGCTTGTCGCGCAGCCTGAGTCTAAGACAGATTGGCTGGTTAAAGCCCTTTTTAATTGGCTTTGTCTGGGCTGGGCTTGCCAATGCCTACCCCCTGGTCTATGCCGCCCTGATTCAGAATCAAGCGCTTGAACTGAGCTTTTTTCGCGGCTTGCTGTTTGTCAAAACCTTTATGTATATTTCAATGCTTGCGATTATGTTTGACATTAAAGACATGGAAGCAGACCAACAGATCAATCTCCAGACCTGGATTGTCAAATTGGGCCTGCGCCGGACATTATTTTATGTGATTATGCCCTTGGTCATGCTGGGCCAAGTGACTTTTTTAAGCTACGCCTTTACCCAGCATTTTAGCCTGCTTAAAACCTGCCTGATTTTGATTCCGTTTATTCTGCTGATGGCCTCTACCCGGCTATTTGAAAAACACCGCTCGCTGCTGTTTTATCTCAGCGTGATCGATGGCTTGATTATCGTAAAAGCCGTGTTTGGGATTCTGGCGGCCAATCTTTAGCCGGATAAGTAAAGCCTTTCAGCTTCGCTTATCCGGCATAAGTTATAGATTTATCCTGAGCGCTTTGTTTTAACTAAAGCGAAAGTTCAGGTGACTTGATATTTTTAGCGTAGCTGCCCTGAACCGCCAGCGCCACGGGCTGGTCAGCATCAAGCAAGAGCTGGGCTAACAGATTTAAATCAGGGTCCTGAAACAGAAAACATCCTAAAGTCCTGATTTGTTCATCGTTAATATCTTGTGCCCAAGGAATTTCTTTGGTCAGAACATGATCCCGTGAGTGAAACAGGATCTCGCGATTGGTCAGAATCCCGCCTTCAATCACAATCCGATAAGAACCAAAGCTATGGCTGGATGTCGGGCTGTCTTTAATCAGCTGACCAAAAGCATAAACCCCATTGGGCGCTGGCGCATTTGACTGGGGCACCATTGATTTTTGCATCAGCCAATCAGCAGATTGTGACCAGCTTTGGCGAGTATTATTGCGGCCTTCTACAGCCAGAATCACCTGGGCATTTTTATCAAAGACGGCTAATAGATTCTGACTGCGGTCAAAGACCATCGCAGCTGCCTGGGCGGGTTTCTGGGCGGAGTCCAGAATCCGTTTGCCTGTTAAGCGATAGGCTTCACCTAGTTGCGGACGCATCGAGTGATGGCGCACTTTAATGGGGTCTTGTGCGGGCTCAATCGGCTTGGTCTGGACACTGACCTGCTCAACCAGCTTGGGGTAAAGCGCATGTGTATAGCTCGGCAGCTCAATGCCGCGTGAGTGAGACAGGCTGATTTCACGGGCCAATTGCTGCCAGTTGCGGATTTTAGGCGCATCTGGTTTAAAGTCAGGCATCAGGCTGACTTCGGCACCTCGTTCGCCCATGCTGCAGTCGAGTTCTTCAATTAATTCACCAGGCGACATCCGGCCAAAGCCAATGCCCTGCATGCGCACAGCGCTTGAGGCTTCAAAATCGAGTAAATCACCCTTACAACGGGTGCTGACTAATTTTGTCCGGGCGGCGTCCTGGCCAATAATATTCAGATTTTTGACTTTCTGAATCACTAAAGTAGGCTGTTCAGCAGATTTCCATTTGACGTAAGGAGTAGTCTGGAGTCCAGGCATCAGATGATAAACGCCGGGCTGAAGCTGTATCGTGCGGTTAGGGCCTAAGGCCTGTAAAAGCTGGTCGACGTTCTCTACTCTTAAGACAGTTTGAGTGGGGGATTTGGCCAGGGCAGGCTGGCTCAGGCCAAAACTTAAGACACTAGCGGCCAACAAGGGCCAAACAGTTGCGGCAAACTTCAAAATACGGGTTGCTCCTCTGTCCTCTGTTCGCCTCCATGATACCCCGGACTTTGCCGTCAAGAAAAGCAGAAAGGCAGACAGCATAAGCCTCTAAGGCTTAAATCACGTTAATCCAGCGGGTTTAAATCAACAGCCCGTGTTAAGCTGTCGGGATTCAAACCCGTCACCTTTAGAGCCATTGGCAGAGCGATTACAGGAGACAGACATGAACGAACCTAACAACATGCCCCCGCTTAAACCCGAAGTCTACACACTCTTTGATCAGTATGTTCATAGCTCGATGAGTCGCCAAAGTTTTATGAAGCGGCTGATGGTCTATGTGCCCCTGGGCATGAGCGTCACGGCTTTAGCTGATTTTCTGCTGCCCCAATATACTCGCGCCGCCCAAGTGAGCCCCGCAGATAGCCGGATTCAAGCGGGAATGATTGAATATACATCAGGCCAAGGCGCAGGCCGCATGAGGGGTTTATTGGCCAAACCCTCTGGACTTAAAGCTTCTGACAAATGTCCGGGTGTGATTGTGATTCATGAAAATCGCGGTTTAAATCCCTATATCGAAGATGTTGCCCG
>CAJYHH010001205.1 GCA_913773825.1 Candidatus Sericytochromatia bacterium
ATTAAATTCAGTGGTGGTCAGCTCAACTACTTCGCCCGCTAAAGTGACGCGCCGCCCAGCGGGATCAAGTTTTAAGCCACTGGTCTGATGGACCAGCGCAGCTTCAGGGACTTGCTGGGTTTCAGCAACAACCTGTGTATGACGCCGTTCAGAGTGGCGCAGAATCGTTTTAATTCGCGCTTCGAGCTCACGGGCGCTAAAGGGCTTAGATAGATAATCATCAGCACCCATCTCAAGGCCTAATATTTTGTCGAGATCGTCACGACGGGCGCTCAAAATCAAAATGGGCAGCCAGCGGTCAAAAGCCCTCAGTCGGCGACACACTTCAAAACCATCGATGCCGGGCAGCATCAGATCTAAAATGACCAGATCAGGTTGATGCTTATCAACATATTCAAGCCCAGCCTCTGGTGTCGCTGAAGCGCTAAAGCTAAACGGGGTGTCTGCAAAATAATCCGCTAGCAGCTTATGCATGTCTATTTCATCATCAATCATATGGATGCGCATAGGGTTCTCTTTCACAGGACGGGCTAGATAAACATGATTATCCCAGAAAGAAATTAACGCAAAGGGCCTGTTTTTGGACTTAGAGGGAACGGGGTGCGCGGTGGTGACGACTGCGTTGCGTTTAGGGCCCGGCAGAGCCAGGCTGTTTAGACAAACCGTGCGATCCTGCACCCTAAACCATCCGGCACAGCCGGATTCTAAACCGCCGCAGGCACAAACCCTACTCTACTGCACCAGTATTCCCGTCTGAGTTGAATTCACCACCATCGCTGGCAAACGAATGCCGACTAACAGCCCGCCCTTACCGTCATCAGGCACTTGGGCCCAGACTTCACCCCGGTGCAGTTGGATGATTTTACGTACAATCGACAGCCCTAAGCCCACCCCCCCTGTGCTGCGCGTACGAGAGTCATCCGTACGATAAAAGGGCTCAAAGATTTTTTGGCAGTCTTCAGCAGAGACCCCAGGGCCATTGTCTCGAAAAAGAATCTCAATCAGGCCTTCACGACTACTTAGCGTTAAATCCACATAAGCAGGCGGTTTAGCGTGTTTGAGAGTATTGGAAATCAGATTGTTAAAAGTCCGCTCCAGCATTTCGCGGTCAACATCACACCAGATCGGCTGATCTGGATGCTGAAAACGTACATCCAGCGGATGAGCCGAAAATAAAAGCTGATTTTTTTCAAGAATGCCCTGTAAATACTCACGCATTTCAGTCCGCTGGGGATTAAAATTAGCTCGCAACTCAAGGCGTGAAGCATCCAATAAATCATCAATCAGGGCGTCTAAATATTCCACTTCAGACACGGCTTTGGTGTAATATTTTTCCGGCACATTGCCGCGTTTTTCCATCAGGTCCAGACTGAGGCGCAAGCGGGCTAAAGGCGAGCGCAATTCATGTGAAACATCCGCAATCAGGCGCTGCTTTTGGGCCAGAGTTTTCTGAATCTGATCGGTCATATGATTAAACTCATCGGCTAAGCCCTGAAACTCACTGCCTTTGGGCAGCTCTAAGCGGGCTTCATAATTGCCAACAGACACACGTCTAATCGATGTCAGCAAATTGCGAAATGGCCGGACAATCCGCTGTACAAACGGAAGCAGCAGCAGCATCAAAAACAACAAGGTCAGTGAAAAAGGCGTCAAAGCACGGTCCCAGGGCGGCGGCGGTGGCTTAAATGGCCTGGGATGAATCAGCATCTGATCTTCACCAATTGGTACACTGACCCAGTTTGAGCGCTGAGTTGAACGGGAGATAATCTGTTTGGCCTCGTCAGCAGAAGGTTGTTGCTCACCCCAACTCTTGATCAGACGACCATCACGCCAGATCGAGATGTCCCAATTGCGCAACTCTGAAATTTTTTTGAGCCAGGGTCCATCATCTCCTGGCATCGCGACCAGCATGCGGCCCATTAGCTGGGCTTCTTCGCTGGTGCGCAGCAGGACTTCAGGGGGTGGGCCTTCGCGACGGATCACAAAGCCCATCACAACTGAAGCAATCAGGGATGACGTGACCATAATGGCCACCGCAAACAGGTAGAGACGCAAATACAGTTTCGACATGTTTACTCCTTAGGGAACAGGTAGCCAACGCCGCGAATGGTTTTAATCAATGAGCCCTGGCCACCGGCTTTTTCAAGTTTTTGGCGCAGGCGATACACCATGACATCAATCGTGCGGTCAAAAGCATCAAAGTCAAAGCCCCGCACATCCGTCATCAGGGCATCCCGCGTCATGACCCGACCAGCGTGGCTCATCAGGCTGGAAAGAATATCAAACTCAGTTGTGGTAATCTCAATATCCGTGCCGGCCAGGCTGAC
>CAJYHH010001206.1 GCA_913773825.1 Candidatus Sericytochromatia bacterium
CGATCTTGCGGGGTTGAACATCTGCTATTTAAACCCTGTGAACCTGAAGATATTCTCGCTACTGTAGCTCAGGCTCTTGCTTCCCGGACTCTGCCCACTGCAGCAGATCCTCTTTCGTCACTGGCGAGCACAAGTTTTCGGCTAACGGCTCTGACGGAACTCTGTCTAGATCTGTCTGCTGAACGTGATCCTGAAGCTCTACTAGAAAAATTTTGTTATTCCGCACGTGAATTAGTTAAGGCCCGCTTTAGCGTACTGCTGGTTGATCAGAAGTTGCCTGCCTGTTTTATTGCCCGGCAGTTGGGGGCTGAGCCGCTTTTTGAGCTTGATGATTGGTCGCTTATGATACCTGAGCTATTTCAGGATCGGCAGATCTTTTGTACCAGTCAGTCTGAACTCGTGAATACACCTTTAGCTGGGCTTAGAAATGTGTTGGGCGTGAGCTTGCGCTCCCGCAAAGAAGTTTATGGCTGGCTATGCTGTTTTGATAAACAGGATGGAAATGATTTTGATGAGCAGGATCAGCACCTGATCCTGACTCTGGCGGCTCAGGTTGGACAGACTTATGAAAACGCCGTTATGTATGCTCAATTGCAGCAGCAGGCAAAAGATCTTCAGATTCAGAACGAAGAACTAAAAACGACGCAGCAGGCCTTGATTCAAAGTCAGGAGCATCGTCGTCTGGCCAGAGAATCAGCTGGAATTGGTACCTGGGATCTAAATTTAGAGACTCAGTTTCTTTACTGGGACGATCGCATGCTGGAAATCTATGGCTTGCAAGCAGGGTCATTTGCTAATCGCTTTGAAGACTGGCAAGCTTGTGTTCATCCAGATGATTTTGCCTTGATGATGGCAGATTCATATGAAAACACAGGTCACGAGACCTTCCGCAATGTCCATCGGGCTTTTTTGCCAGATGGTAGTTTGCGTTATGTTGAATCAACGGGGCAGATGCTATTTGATGAGAACCAGAGACCAGTGCGTCTGCTGGGGATCGGAATTGATATTACAGAGCGCCGTAAGGCTGAAGCAGAGTTGATTGCCCGCGATCAGCTGCTTGAAAATCTGACTCGTCAAGTACCAGGCATGATTTACCAGCATCGGGTGTACCCTGATGGTCGGCATACAATGCCTTATGCTTCTGAAGGGATTCGGCGGATTTTTGGCCTTGAGCCAGAAGATGTCCGTGAGAATGTACGTTTGCTTTTTGAACATTTACATCCCGCTGATTATGAGGTCTTTAGGGCTTCTGTAGTCGCAGCAACCGAGCGTATGAGTCTGAGGCAAACGACTTATCGGGTATGCCGAGACGGAGCAGTCGAAAAATGGGTTTATGGAGAGTCGATGCCTGAACGACTTGAAGATGGCTCAATTCTCTGGAACGGTTATTTAGTCGATATCACTGAGCAACGTCAGCTTGAGCAATCTTTGATCGAAAGTGAAGAGAGGCTGCGTTTAGCTAAGGATATAGCTGGTTTTGGGATTTGGGAACGGGATTTAAAGACCGGTGAAACAGTCTTTGATGAGCGAATGTATGAGTTGTATGAGCTGGCTCCAGCGCCTGATAGTGACCCTTTTCAGACTGCGACTGAAAAAATTCATCCTGACGACCGTATTGCATCACGGCAGGCTTTTGCTGAAGCTCTTACAACGTTTCAACCTGTTACGACCATCGCCCGGATTCGGTTGGCTCAAGGTAAAATTCGCTTTGTTGAAGGGCGAGCTCAGGTCTTTGCTGATGCTGAAGGTCATCCTTCTCGTATGATCGGCATGATTCAGGATATTACTGAACGTAAGCAGACTGAATCAGCTCTGCTTCAGCGTGATCAGCTACTTGAGAATCTGACTCGTCAGGTGCCAGGTATGATTTATCAGCATTGCCGACCGGTTAATGAGCAAAGCTACATGAGCTATGCTTCTGAAGGGATTATCCGGATTTTTGGTCTGCAGCCTGAAGATGTGCGTACAAATGCTAGTTTGCTGTTGGAACACGTTCATCCAGCTGATCGTAAAAGTCTGCAACAAGCTGTTCTTGAAGCTACGCAGCAGCAGACAGTGTGTAAAGTTACCTATCGAGTCTGTCTACCTGGAGAGCCAGATAAATGGGTTTATGGAGAATCGGTACCTGAGTTTTTTGATGACGGATCATCAGTCTGGTATGGCTATATTGTTGATATCAGTGAGCAGAGACAATTAGCTCAGTCTCTTAGCGAAAGTGAAGAACGCCTGCTGTTAGCCAGAGATATTGCTGAGTTTGGAGTCTGGGAGCTTAATCTCATCACCAATCAGCTGATTTATGATCAGCGCATGTACGATATTTATGAGATATCACCTGAACTCAACGAGGGACTGTTAGAAAGTGTGACAGCAAAGGTCTGGCCTGAGGATATCGCCATCTTTGAGCAGCAACTGGCTAATGCTATACAGACTCTTAAGCCTGTTACAACCTTTGGACGAGTTACTCGCCAAAATGGCGAGACTCGTTATATTGAGGGGCGTGCACAGACTTTTCTCAATGCTGATGGAATCCCTGCCCGGATGGTTGGGATGGCTCAGGATATTACTGAACGCCATCTGGCCCAGGAACGACTGAAAGATTATCAGTCTCAGCTTGAAAGTATGGTTGTACAGCTGCGGGACTTGGCGATTCGTGCTGAAGCTGCCAATCTGGCCAAAGGGGAGTTTCTCAATAATATCAGCCATGAGCTGCGTACTCCGCTCAACGGAGTATTAGGCATGAGCCATCTCTTGCTGGATTCTGAGTTAGATCAGACTCAGCGGAGTTTTACCGAAATTATTGTTGAAAGCGGTAAGTCTTTACTTGGGCTAATTGACGATGTTCTGGAGTTCTCGAACGTTCGTGAGTATCGTCTAGAAACCGAAACAACTGAGTTCTCTTTGTCAGAGCTGCTTGATAGTGTGATTCAGAGAATAGAACCTTTACGAGCTCGCAAACAGCTTAGTTTAGAAAAAAGATTAGATTTCAACTTACCACCTAAGCTGATCGGTGATAGTACCCACTTGGCTCAGGTGCTTTATCATTTGCTTGAAAACGCGATTAAGTTTACACCCAAAGGTTTGCTCAGTCTGAGTTTGACTGGACTAGAACAGTCTCATTCCGAAGTTAAAATCCGTTTTGAAGTGCGAGATACAGGCATCGGAGTTGCTGCAGAGCAAATTGAGCAGATCTTTGAACCCTTTAATCAGGCTGATAATTCTCTGACGCGTCGTTTTGGCGGCTCTGGGATTGGGCTGAGCTTGGCTACCCGCCTTGTTGAGTTTATGGGCGGCCAGATCCAGTGTGAAAGCCGCTTAGGTGAAGGCTCTTGCTTTTGGTTTGAGCTTTCATTTGGTTTGCCTGCTGCACCTCCTGTTTCTCAATCTGCAAAACCCATGACACAGGGTGATGGCCCTAAAATTTTGCTGGTGGAAGATAACCCGATTAATCAAATTGTGACTGTGGCAATTTTGGAGAAGATTGGCTATGGCGTGACAGTAGCTGAGAACGGCAGTGATGCTTTAAGCCTTGTTGAAGCAGAAAACTGGCTGCTGGTATTGATGGATTGTCAGATGCCTGTGATGGATGGTTATGAAACCACACGCCGGATTCGTCAGTCTGAAGTGGGGCAGGGGACTCATTTACCCGTTATTGCGGTGACAGCCCATGTCTCAGAACTTGATCGCCAAAAGTGTTTTGACTGCGGTATGGATGACTATTTGCCCAAGCCTTTTGGACTTGAGGAATTATCAGCCCTTATTGAGCGTTGGATCGGCTCTGCAATAGCCTTTGCCGATTAGAAGCCCTTGCTGACTTACCTAAAGTAGCACCAGGTCTTAAGTGCGGTAAAAGAACATTTTTATAAGTGTCCTTTGAGTTGGTTTGTAGAAATTATTAGTTGTTTTTGTCTGACAAAATAATAGATTTTCCCGAAAAATCTGGTTAAAGATCGAAAAATAGTGATTCCTGAGATAGACAGGCTGTGATGCTACGGATACACTGGCTGTAAAAGAGACACATTAGAGACATCTAAATGTCATGTGAGCTGAAAAGATATCAGGGTATGCAAGTTAAGGATAAAGTGAGTGATGAATTGGGGGATAGGCATTTGTCTCAATCAGCGTCAGCTGAAACCGATGATGTAGCCAAGGCCTTACCTAAAATTTTGTTAGTAGAAGACAATCCGATCAACCAGAGTGTGACAACCGCAATTTTAAATAAATTGGGTTATCGGGTAACGGTTGCTGAAGATGGCGCTGAGGCTTTAAAACTGTTTTATGCAGAAAGCTGGCAAGTGATTCTGATGGATTGCCAGATGCCGGTAATGGATGGTTATGAATCGACGCGCCAGATTCGCTTGGCTGAAGTCGGTCGAGGGGGGCATTTGCCTGTGATTGCGGTGACAGCCCATGTCTCAGAGGCTGATCGCCAAAAATGTCTGGAATGCGGCATGGATGATTATCTGCCTAAGCCCTTTGGGCTTGAAGATCTGGCTGCAATCCTTAAGCGCTGGCTGGTCTAAACAGGTTCTAAACAAGCGCAATCAAGTTTTGCTTAGAGCGCCAGACGTTCTTGAATACATCTCAGCAGCGCTTTAAAGTCCAGCGGCTTTGAGATATAGTCGTCAAAGCCTGCTGCCAGGGCTTTTTCCCGATCACCGCGCATGGCGTGAGCGGTGACCGCAATCAGTGGAATATCTGAATAGCGCTCATCTTGTTTGAGCTGTTTGGCCAGCGTCCAGCCGTCGATTTCGGGCAGGTTTAAATCCATCAGGATAATATCAGGGCGCAGACGGTTAAGCGTCACTTCGACTTCATTGCCAGCGCGGGCGCTGACAATCTGATAGCCCTGCTTCTCGAGCCGACGCTGCAGCATTTCGAGATTCAGCTCATTGTCCTCAACAATTAGTACAGTGGATGTCTGGCTGGCAGGCACAATCAACTCCGCGTTTTCAACAAGTTAGTCTGGCTTCATTGTAGTCGATGCTCCAGGTCTAATAAATTTAAGTTTTATAAATTTTCTCTTTATAGACTTGGAACAGACGTTACCTAACTTTAAGATCAACAGGAGTAAGTCTTCAAGCTTTTTGCGTGAAGTTCTTAGCGCTTTGAACACAAATCGCTTCTTGGATGTCAGCTTTCTGGTTTTGATTGCGGGTTCTGATCATCTGATATCTGAGGCAGAGTGGGGGCATGTAAGGCCATATGTTCACTGCATATACTGAAACCGACGCTTGGCAGGCTTATGAGCAGCAGCACTATCATAAAGCGGCTCAAATCTGGATGAAGCTTATGAGCTGTGCCCGCGATGTCAAAACCCATTTAAGCTGTCAGCATGG